>JAWOJI010000455.1:0-2946 GCA_046481735.1 Desulfatiglandales bacterium
CACAAGATGGGCGAGGTCCATGACGGGGAAGCAACCATGGACTGGATGCTGGAGGAGAAAGAAAGAGGAATAACCATCTCTTCGGCAGTCACTTCCGTGCTGTGGCATGGTCACTCGGTCAACATCATCGACACACCCGGCCATGTAGACTTCACCATCGAGGTGGAACGAGCCCTTCGTGTCCTGGACGGCGCTGTGGGTGTGTTCTGCGCCGTGGGCGGAGTAGAGCCCCAATCGGAGACCGTGTGGCACCAGGCCGACAGGTACAAGGTACCCAAGATCGCCTTTGTGAACAAAATGGACCGGATCGGCGCGGACTTCTTCCGGGTTGTGGCGATGATCAAGGATCGCCTCGGGGCAACGCCCCTCATTCTCCAGTTGCCCTGGGGGTCCGAAGAGACCTTCGCCGGGGTCATCGACCTTCTGAAAATGCAGGCGATCATTTGGGAGAGCGAGAGCCTGGGCGCTCAATACCAGGAAGTGCCCATTCCACCCGACCTCCTGGATGAGGCCTCCTCGTATCGGGAGCAGCTTCTGGAGACCCTGGCAGAGACCGATGACGTGGTGATGACCAAGTACCTCGGGGAAGAAGAGATTGCGCCCCAGGAATTGAAGCGGGCCATTCGGTCCGCCGTTCTCAAGCTTCAGGGCGTCCCCGTCCTTTGCGGAGCAGCATTGCGCAACAAGGGAATCCAGCCTCTGCTGGACGCCATTGTGGATTACCTTCCCTCCCCTGCGGAAGTTGCCGCCATAGTCGGCCATGAACCCACCTCCGGCATAGAGGAAACGAGACACACAGCCCCCAAGGCGCCCTTCAGCGCCCTGGCTTTCAAGGTTCAGATGGACCAGGGCAGAAAACTAACCTACATCCGGATCTACTCTGGAACCGTCAAGGTGGGGGACACCGTCTACAACCCCGGCAGAAATGTGAAGGAGAAACTGGCCCGCCTCTTGAGGATGCACTCCAACAAGCGGGAACGCATCGAGCACGCTTCTGCAGGCGAAATCGTGGGAGTCATGGGGTTGAAACTCACCACCACAGGAGACACTCTCTGCTCTGAAGACCATCCCATTCTGCTGGAGCCCATCCGGTTCAACGAACCCGTGATTACCATGGCCATTGAGCCGAAAGGGATCCAGGATCAGGACAGACTCATGGATTCCCTCGCCAAGCTTTCGGACGAGGACCCCACGTTCAAGGCTCGCATTGACGAAGAAACCGGGCAGACGGTTATCTCAGGCATGGGGGAGTTGCACCTGGAAATCGTGGTCAACCGCTTGAAAAGGGAGTTCTTCGTTGAAACGAACCAGGGCAAACCCCAGGTGGTTTACAGGGAGACCATTGCAAAACGAGCGGTCCACGAGGAGATATTCCAGAAGGAACTGGCCGGAATACAACATTTTGCAGGAGTGAAAATCGAAGTGGCCCCCCTGCCGAGAGGGGAAGGCAACCGCTTCGTGATGCGCTGCGAGCCCCCCGGCATGACCCAGGAGTTTTCGGACGCCGTCAGGGAAGGCATGGAGGAAGCCGCAAGCACGGGCGTCCTCATGGGCTACCCTGTCATCGATGTGGAGGTGGGCGTCGTGGATCTTAAAATCAACGAACTGCACTCCAATGCCCTGGCTTTCCGGGTCGCCGCCTCCATGGCTTTTCGGAAAGCCTGCGAGGCCGCAGAGCCTGTTCTCCTTGAACCTGTCATGAAAGTGGAAATCCTTGTTCCCGAAGAGTTCATGGGAGAAGTGATCGGAGACCTCAACTCCCGGCAGGGAAAGATCGAGCAGATCACCAGCAAAGGACCGGTCCAGGTGCTTACCGCCAGCGTCCCCCTTTCCAGGATGTTCGGGTATTCAACTGCACTGCGATCGGTTTCGCAGGGCCGGGGGACCTTTACCATGCAGTTCAGCCACTTCGACAACAAGACCTGACGGCTTCGGAGGGAGCCCCATCTGCGGCGTTCCGCTTCGTCTCTCGTCACTGCGGCGTACTTCTATGTACGCCTCATTCCTCGACACTCGCGCGCCTTGCATCTGGAACTCCCTCCTGTGCCGTCCCTTGTTGCGGCCTCTTTTGAAACCGGCAAGACTTGACGGCGCAGGAAGCAGCCATGAAAATCACTTGACAATTTACTCATGATTCCCCTATAGTCCTCACATGCAAGTGAAAGGAGACTGAGGGACCTATGAAAAAGAATCTTGTCGCGGGGTTCATTCTTATTGTTTCCGCCCTGGTTTTTCTCACGGCAGGCATGCCTACGGCAGCGGACGTAGCGGAGATCATCGTCATCAACAACCAAGGCTACGATCAGGACCGAAGAGGGCCTGTGAATTTCAGCCACAAGAAACACGCCGAAGATTACAAGGTGGCCTGCGATGAATGCCATCATGAGTTTGAAAACGGCAAGAACGTCTGGAAAGAAGGGGATCCCGTAAAGCAATGCATCGAATGTCATGACCCGATCGAGAAAAAGGGCAACGCTGAAAAGCTGCAGACGGCATTTCACGATAATTGCCATGGATGCCACAGGGAGTTGAAGGACAAGGAAGCCCCCTTCAAGAAATGCACCGACTGCCACGAGAGGAAAAGCTAAGCGGCTGCGAAGAGAGTGAAAAAGGAAAGGCCGCTCATTGACAGGCGGCCTTTCCTGGAGCCCTAAAAACCGCCACGGCAGACAATCGCTGTGGCTTTTTCTTATTGGATCAGCGGAACACTACACTTCGGTCACGGTGATGGCTTCCTGATCGCAGACTTCCACACAGCTCTCACAGCCCAGGCACTCCTCCGCATTGACCGGCACGGACTTTCCGTCCTGCATCTCATAGACGTCAACAGGGCAAACCTCGACGCACTCCTCACACCCTTCACACTTGTCATGGTCAACTGTCACTTCGTAGGACATTAGACATTCCCTCCTCTGTTTTATTTAATCCGACGCTGTTGCAGCGCTC
>JAWOJI010000480.1:0-3419 GCA_046481735.1 Desulfatiglandales bacterium
CTTCGACTTCTATGAAGGGGGCAAGATAGATCCCTCCAAAAAAGCTTTGGCTTTTAGGATATGCTACAGATCCAAAGACTCGACCCTCGAAGGCAGTGAAATCAACAGGCTTCACGAGCGCATCGTTCAGCGCATAGGCAAGGAGACAGGAGCCAGGCTGCGGGAAAGCTGAGGCATACCATGAAAATTCCTGAAGGCAAGAGGTATTTCAGGATCGGCGAGGTGAGCAGGATTATCGGCGTCGAGCCTTACGTCTTGAGATACTGGGAGGGCGAGTTTCCCCAGATCCGGCCTAACAGGGCGGATACCAATCAACGAATCTACCAGAAAAAAGACCTTGAGACCATCATGGAAATCAAGAGGCTCCTTTACGAGGAGAAGTTGACGATTGAAGGAGCAAGGAAGAGACTCAAACAGACGAGTCTCGAGAAGAAGATCGAGGACAGGGCGTTGATTGATGAGCTCAAGGCCGATCTCAATGAGATCCTCCGTTTATTGACATAGCGGGTCGGCTTCAACCCTCTGTGCGGGACTTCCGAGACACAGGATTGGATCATGAGGCTTCAGGGGCACACCGCACTTATTACGGGGGCGGGTCAAGGCATCGGCCGGGCATGTTCGGAGGTCTTCTCGGAAAGGGGCGCCGACCTGGTTCTTCTGGACAAAAATCCTGAAACCTTGCATGCCGTTGCGGACCGGGCAGCGAAAAGGGGAGGCAAGGCAATCGCCCTTGCCGCCGACCTGACGGATCTTGAAGCGCTCAGGGAGAAACTGGATCGGGTCTGCCGGGATGTGCCGATCGACATCCTGGTCAACAACGCAGGATTCGACAGGCCCGGAACATCGGCCAGGCTGGAACTGGCCGGGTTCGAAGAAGTGATAGGGATTCACTTGACTGCTCCCCTCTTTTTGATGAAGCTCTTTCTCCCAGCCATGAGGGCCCGCAGGTGGGGCAGGATCATCAACGTCAGTTCCATCTACGGCCTGATCGGGGGCAAGGGCGAGGTCGCCTATTCTACGGCCAAGGCGGGTCTCATCGGTCTGACAAAGTCGGTAGCCAGGGAGGCCGGGGCGGATGGGGTGACCGTTAACGCCGTGCTTCCAGGCCTCACGCGCACCCCGCCGATCGAGAACGTGATGGCCGAGAAATTCAAACAAGCCATTCTTCAGGAGACCCCCCTGGGCCGGATGGCGGAGGCTGAAGAGGTCGCCCGTGTCATCGCGTTTCTGGCTTCGGAGGACGCCTCTTACATCACTGCGGCGGCGATTCCAGTGTCCGGCGGATGGGGAATCTGAAGACGGTGCACGGCGCACGGCACAAGGTGCACGGCGCCTTTTTTGTTGACACGTCCGGAGCGCCTACATATAGTAGCACACCGAAAAGGAAAGGTTTTCAACGGTATCCCTTGTATCAACGTTTCATGAGTCCATTCCACCCGTTCGCTTGAGAGGCTCACAAGAACGCTTCAGAGGCTGAAGGCTATTTATCTATCAATTTCTTTGGTTCCAAGAAGGGAGGGGCTATGATGTTTGCGAGGATTTTAGGTTCAAGAAGGGGATTGCTTTTGTGTGTGTCGGTGGTTGCGGCCATATTTTGTTTCTTGGCGTTCGCACCGGCGGAGGCAAGAAACATAAAGGTGGGCATTGTCGATACGTACAGCGGGCCTCCTGCGGTTTACGGCAACGATGCCTTGAACGGCTTCAAGTTGGCCCTGGAAGAGATCAACAAGGAAGGCGTCCTAGGCGGCAAGATCGAGTTCACCACCCGCGATGAAAAGTTCAAGGTGGACGTTGCCCTGGCCATGGCCAAGGAACTGGTGATGAGGGAGAATGTCGACGTTCTCGTGGGAACGATCAACAGCGGGGCTTCGCTCGCCATCTCGGAGGGTGTCGCCAAGGCGGAGAAGGTGCCCTTTATCGTCTGGACGGCCAAGGACGAGAAGATCACCGGAGCACTCGGCCACCGTTACGTTTTTTCGACGTCTGAAAACACCGCCATGGCCGGGAAAGCGGGCGGCGTGGGGCTTGCCAAGCTGCCTTACAAGAGGTATTGGGTCGCCGGCGACGACTACGCTTACGGTCATGCCATTGCGGATGCAGCATGGCGAAACCTGAAGGCTCTGAAACCGGATGTGGAGATGATCGGGCAATCGTGGTGGAAAATCGGCGAACCCGATCTCGTGCCCTATTTTACGGCCATCCGAGGGGCCAAGCCCGACGCCGTTATCTTCTGCACCGGCGGCGCGAGCATGACCAACGCCCTGAAGGCCCTGAAAAGCACCGGCCTGGCTGCGGAGGTTCCGTCGTGGATCCACACAGCCATCGACCATGCGGTTCTGAAACCTTTGGGAGCGGAAGGACCTGAGGGCGTCATGGGAACAATCCAGTATCTCTTCTATTACCCTGAAACTCCGGAGAACAAGGCCTTTGTCGATGCGTTTCAGAAGGCCTACGGAAACCCTCCGGGTTTTCCCGCCTTTAATGCCTACATCACAGCTCACCTGATCGCCGAAGCGTACAGGAAGGCCGGTATGATCGACAAGGAGAAATTCATCGACGCCATGGAAGGGCTGAAGGTGAAGAGTCCGGTCGGGGGCATGGTGGAGATGCGGGCATGCGACCACCAGGCTGTTTATCCCATGTACTTCGGCACCACCAAGAAACTGGCAGGGTACGAGTTCGTGGTCGCTTCCGATATCATGACGCTGACAGGCGACGAAGTCATGCCGACCTGCGAAGAAATCCAGGCGGTGCGAAAGAAGTAACTCCTGACAGGATGGGGGAGGGCGCAAGTCACCCTTCCCATCCTGCAATTCGATCTCATAGACCATGCCATCCATCTTCTCCTTCGACATGGCCGCCCTGGGCAGCCAGCTCTTTGTGGGACTAAGCCGGTCCATGATTCTCTTTATCGTGTGCTCCGGCCTGAGCTACGTGCTCGGAGTCCTCAGGGTTCCCAACGTCGCCCATGGTTCTCTTTACATGATCGGGGCTTTTGCGGCCTTCAGTATCACGAAGCTGGTGGCCGGGCCTGCGGGCTTCTGGCTCGCTTTGATTCTGGCGCCACTTATTGTGGCGGCGGTCGGCTTTGTGGCGGAGCGGGGTTTGTTCTGCCACCTCTACGAGCGGGAACACTTGATGCTTCTTCTCTTCACCTTCGCTCTCAGCCTCATTCTCGGTGATCTCGTGAAGATCGTGTGGGGTGCAGAATACAAATCCATCATGGCGCCGGCCGTGTTCGACGGAACCATTAGCGTCATGGGCGCCTCGATTCCAAAGTACAACTTCTTTCTCCTGCTGGTGGGACCGGTGGTCGCCTTTGCCCTGTGGCTGTTTGCGAACAAAACCAAGATCGGGAAGATTGCCCGGGCTGCGGCGGTGGACAGAGAGATGGTGGGCGCCGTGGGCATCAACGTGAG
>JAWOJI010000497.1:0-8702 GCA_046481735.1 Desulfatiglandales bacterium
GGTTACCCTTCAAGGATCGTTCTCCGGGAAAAACAAAACACCCTTCAAAAGCTGCGAGGGCTTCATCCAGGCGATCATGATCGATCACAAACGTGAGTGCGGACAGGGAAGAGCAGAACCCATAGACTGGAACACGCGCCTCGGCCAGGGCGATCAAAGCCAGGCCAAGGGTCTTCAAGCCGGAGTGGAAAGGAAAGACAGACATCAGCCCTACAGGTTCCTGCACCACGGCCCGCTCCGCCGCATCAGGCCCTCCCTTGAGCAGCCCTCCTGCGCGACTCCCATCTGCGGCCGCGACACAGCACAGAACGCCGCACCCTTCCTTCCCCTCTTCCGCAATGAACAGGTTCATGTTGATCCTCTCTACAGCAAGGGGATGGAGGAAACCGCTTGTGATTTCTTCTCCCGAGCATGCATGGACCAGGCTGACCCGGGCCATCTTGGGACTAACATTGACACCTTCCATGGGAATCTTCTCACCCATGTCCCCGGCCCTCGCCTTCTACATTGAACCCATCACCGGGTATAGTCCTTCACGATCTCCATGAGGTTGTCCAGATCGATCGGTTTTGGGATGAATTCATCGGCCAGCGCCGTCTTGCCGTCCATGTGGGTATACTTGGTGGAGGTCACAGCATCTCCCACGGCGGTCAGCAACACCACAGTAATGTTGGAATACTGGGGATCTTTTTTGAGCTCATCACAAACCTGATACCCGTTTTTGTTGGGCATCATCACATCCAGGATGATCAGATGGGGCCGTTCCTGCTTGATTCTGTCCCAGGCCTGGATCCCGTCGTAGGCTTTTGCCACCCGATAGTTCTCGCTCTCAAGCTTCATGGATAAGGCTTCCACCAGATCAGGATCATCATCCACAACCAAGATTAGCTTCTTATTGTCCATTGATCTACCCCCTTTATTCTCTTTCGTTTACATTGCAGGCCGCGGATAGAGCCCCGCTCTTTCGACAATCTCCGGGACCTTTTGTTCCCATTCAATCGCCATGATGTGAAAGCCCCGGACACCCTTCATTTCCTTGAGCCTCTGCATGGTCTCCACACAAATTTCAATGCCCTCTTCCGCTTGCTTCTCCTTGGGGACCCCGCTCATTCTCTTGATCAGGTTATCCGGCACGCTCATGCCCGGAACCTTGTTTTTCATGTACTTGGCCATTCCCGCAGACTTCAAAGGCGTAACCCCTGCCAGGATGGAGACCTTTTCGTCAAGGCCGCGGTCCCGGACCCCTTCCATCCACTTCTCGAATCTTTCGAGATCATAGATGCACTGGGTCTGAATAAAATCAGCACCGGCTTTCACTTTCTTGGCCAGCCGGGCCACGCGAAGTTCAAAGGGATCTCCGAAAGGGTTGGCGGCCGCGCCGATGAACATCTTCGGCGGGTTCTGGATTTCATCGCCTCCTTGGAAGCGCCCTTCATCACGCATGCCCTTGACCATCTGGACGAACTGGATAGAATCCAGATCATATACGTTCGCCGCCATGGGATGGTCCCCGAAACAGGGGTGATCTCCGGTAAGGCAAAGCATGGTATCGATTCCGTGGGTGTAGGTGCCGATGATGTCGCTTTGCATGGCCAGCCGGTTCCGGTCTCTGGTCACCATTTGAAGAATAGGATGGAGCCCTATTTGGCGAATGATGAGACAGGCGGCAAAACTGGACATGCGGACCACCGCCGTCTGGTTGTCCGTGACATTGATGGCATCGACGTATCCCCTGAGCATTTCCGCTTTTTCTCTGATTTTTTCCGGCAAGGCCCCCCGGGGCGGCCCGCACTCGGAGGTAACCGCCAGATGCCCCGCCTCCAATACTTTTTCCAGTGCACTCTCCGTTTTCATCATGCAAGATCCTCTCTGACAATTCTTCTGGGACCTCCGTCCCGGCTCGCTCCCCAGTCTTTGGCAGGTGCAACGTCTTCGTAACGCTTTTCCAGCCCAAGGGCCTTTAACCGGTCCCAGATCAACTGCCAGGCGCAGTCCACATCAGGGTTGATCTCGCATTTTCCGCGGCTCGAACCGCCGCAGGGGCCGTTCAACAAACGCTTCGAACATCGGGCGATGGGACACACGCCTCCTGTCAACCCGAGTACGCAATCGCCGCAGCCCTGGCACCTTTCGGCCCACACGCCCTGGCGCTCGGACGCACCCATGAATTTCGTGTTCACTGCAGGGAAGACCGGCTTTTCCTTGTATCGCCTGGCCACCTCCTGGACTCCGCATCCGCAGGCCATGGATAAAACCGCGTCCGCCTGATCGATGGCCCCTGCCAGTTCCTCCACGTACTCCGGATCACACTGCCGCTCCAGAGTCATTTCCTTCACGTCCAGGACTTTTCCCTCCTGCATGAAAGCCATTTGGAGCGCGGAGGACAAGAGCCCCACTTCCTTTCGGCCCCCTGCGGCACACACGGTCACACATTCGTTACAGCCCAGGAGAAGAATGCGGCCGAAGGGCCTGATGTACTCCATGATCTCCTGGATGGGTTTTCGTTCAGCCGTGATCATTGCTTCCCTCTCTCCTTCGCTGCAGATATTAATTGAAAACCGCTTTGGTTTCTTCCGCCCTTTTGACCGGGTTGGGACCCAGGCGGCGAATCTTTTCCGTAAACTCCGATGCGGTCGAGGCAAAACGCTCCCCCATGCCGGCGGACATGGTAATCATATCGAGGCGTTCCGCACCAATGCCGATCTCCTCCAGAAGCCGCTTGACATACACCACCCTGCGAGCCGCCTGGGTATTGCCGTTCTTGAAGTGGCAGTCCCCCTCCAGGCAGCCTGCCACGTAAACGCCGTCGGCACCCTTCTCAAAAGCCTTCATGATGTGAATGGCATCCACCTTCCCCGAACAGGGGACCCGGATGATCCGGATATTGGGCGGATAGCAGCGCCTCATGCTGCCGGCCATGTCCGCAGCCGTGTAGGCACAGTAGTGACAACAAAACGCTACGATAACGGGTTCAAACAGTTTCACTGGAGCACCCCTCCCAACAGGCCATCGAGCTTGGCCATAATGTGATCGTCTTCGTACTGCATTAGCTGGATGGCTTTGGCCGGACAGGCGGCAGCACAAACGCCGCACCCGTGGCACTTGGCCGGATCGATTTCAGAGTAGCCTTCGGCATTGATAAAGGGCACGCCGAACGGGCAGGCCCGGACGCAAACGAGGCAGGCCGCGCATTTCTTGCCCTCGACTTTTGCAACGGCAGCCCCGAGATTGATGACGTTTCTGGCCAGCATGGTCTGAGCCCTGCCTGCGGCGGCCTGAGCCTGCGCGATGCTCTCCCGGATCGTCTTCGGCGCATGGGCAGTGCCCGCCACAAAAAATCCCGGCACCGGCAGATCAACCGGGCGGAGCTTGACGTGGTCTTCCAGGAAGTACCCGTCACCCGTCCGGGGAAGCCGGAAAATCATGGCCAGGTCCTCGGCACCTTCCTCGTCAGCAACAAGACCGGTGCTGAGAGCAAGACAATCGGTCGAAACCTCCACGTCCCTTCCCAGTATGGGGTCCTTGAAAGTGACATCCAAGTTGGGTCCGTTCACCCGAACCACAGGCTTCTCCCTCTCGTCGTAGCGGATGAAAAGCACCCCCCGCTCCCTGGCCTGCCGGTAATAGTCTTCTTGAAAGCCATAGGTCCGCATATCCCGGTAGAGCACGTAAACCTGGATGGAAGGGTTGATTTCCATCAACCGTAAGGCATTCTTCACCGCGGATTGACAGCAGATGCGGGAGCAGTTGGGGTTTTCAGGACAACGGGACCCCACACACTGAATCATCACGGCCTTTTTCCAATCTCTTGCCTTTTCCGGATGGTCTTCAATGACCTTGTCCAGATCGAGTTGGGTCATCACCCCTTCGTGCTCATCAAGAAAATACTCTTGAGGCCGGTTTGGAGCAGCCCCGGTGGCCAGAATCGTCACCCCGTGGGTAATCTGGCGATAAAACATTTGCGGCCCCACCTGAATTCCTGTCGTGAAAAAGCCCGGCATCCCACTGTGATCCACGATCACCGCCCGGGTGAAGACCCGGATGTTTTCATGGTGCGTGGTCTTATGGATCAGCTCGGCCAGGTAGGCCTTGACGTCATCGCCTTCCAGCGTTCTCCTCAATTCCCTGGACACACCGCCGAGTTGTGCGGATCTTTCCGCAAGGTAGACTTGAAATCCCCGATCGGCCAGAACAAGGGCTGCATTCATTCCTGTCACGCCGCCGCCTACGACAAGGATATTTTTGTTCATGGGCAGGATGTGCTCGGTCAAAGGCCGGGCCAGGGCGACGCTGGATGCCGCCATGCGCAGAAGATCCTTGGCCTTGTCCAGGGCTTCATCCGGATGTTCCAGATGAACCCACGTGTCCTGATCGCGCAGATTCGCCATTTCTACCAGGTACTTGTTGAGTCCCGCCTTGCGCACCGTGTCCTGAAACAGCGTTTCGTGGGTCCTCGGCGAGCACGCACCGACCACCACGCGATTCAAGTTCTTCTCAACGATGACCTGCTGCATGCGCTCGAGAGACTCCCGCGAACACCCACGCCCCACAACCTCTGAGACAACTACCTGGGGCAGGCGCTGGGCGAATTGAACCAGATTTTGGACGTCGATCAACCCGCCGATGTTGGTTCCGCAATCACAGACAAAAACCCCCAGCCTGGGGTCCTCCATGGTCACATCCCGTTCACACGGGAAAACCTCTTCTTCCGCCTCATCGTCGGAAATCCCCACACCCCTCGCTGCCATGCACGCGGCTGCGCTCGCTTGGACCATGGTCTCCGGGATATCCTTGGGGCTTTCCACAAGGCCGCAAACAAAGATCCCGGGTCTCGAGGCTGCGACGGGACTGAAGGTCCCTGTTTTGACAAACTGATGCGCATTGAGGTCGACGCCCAATTTTTGCAAAAGCTCCAACAGGTCCGGCGTGATCACAAATCCCGTTGAAAGAATCACCATGTCAAAAACTTCCTCCGTGGACATGAATTCGCCCTCGGGGATATAGCTGATGAGCAGGTCATCCGATCCGGGCACCGGCGCCACCGTGTGAGGCCGGGTGCGTATGAAGCGAACTCCAAACTCCTCCTTCGCTCGGTTCAGGTAGAGCTCGTAGTCCTTGCCCGATGTTCTCATATCCATGTAGAAGACCACGGTTTCCATGTCGTCGCGGTATCTTTCTTTGGTTACCATGGCTTCCTTGAGCGCATACATGCAGCAGGCACTCGAGCAGTAAGGCAGGTGATTTGCTTTGACGCTCCTCGATCCCACGCACTGAATCCAGGCTATTTTCTTGGGCTGCTTCCCGTCCGAAGGCCTAAGGAGTCTGCCGAGTGTGGGTCCTGAAGCGGAAAGGATTCTTTCATATTCAAGACCCGTCAAAACATTCTTGGACAGGCCATAGGCGTATCCGTCCAGAATGGCGGGGTCAAATACGCAGGCGCCGGCAGCCACCACCACGGAACCGACCCGGATCTCCCGGCTCTTTTCCGAGTCTTCCGGCAGAATCGCACCCGCGCGGCACACGTCCACCAGACGGTTCACGTCCGGACACCGATCCATTTCAACGCTGTAGGCATAGGGAGTTGCTCTCGGGTATCGCATGCATGTGGGCGCTCTGTGGTCAAGACCCGGCGTGAATCGCACGCATTCCGGGAATGCGCTGAAACATTCGCCGCACGCCGTGCATCGATCCAGATCGATGAAGCGCGGCTTTGTTTTCAGCGTAATCGTGAACGCTCCTGCTTCCCCCTCCAGCGAAACCAGCTCCGTCATGGGCAGAAGCTCGATGTGAAGCTGCCGGCCGCTCTCTGCAAGGTGAGGAGAAAGGGTGCACAAATCGCAGTTGTTGGTTGGGAACGTCCGGTCCAACTGGGTCATTAAACCGCCTATGGCAGGCGCCTTGTCAATAAGGATAACATCCCTGCCCGCCTCGGCCAGGTCCAGAGCCGCCTTGATGCCTCCTACGCCCCCGCCGATTACGAGCGTCTTGTTGTTGCCTTGAATCATCTTCTGATCTTCCTCGTTTGTTCCTATATCGCTACAGGTTGGCATATTCCAGGATCGTGGGAAGACGGTGCTCCCAGCCCAGAGTGACGATCTGCACACCCTGGGCAAGACCTTTGAGGTCCTTGATGGTCTCTCCGGCGATGATAAAGCCCTCAAGCTCGCGGTTTTTTGCCTGGCGCATGCGTTTGATCAGCGATTCCGGGATAAATGCCCCGGGTTCGTAGGTGGCCATGTACCTTGCGATACCGACGGTTTTCAACAAAAACACCGTGGGGATCAAGGGCGCCCCAAGAGCCTTGGCCTTTGCCGCAAAAGCGGCGAACCTCTCCATGTCGAAGACGGCAGGGCAAATCACGAATTTTGCCCCGGCTTCGACCTTCAGTCTCGCCTTTTCAAGTTCCTCGTCCATGGCCCGGTCGTCGCGGTAGGGGCTTATAGTGCAACCCACCGTGAAGCTGGGCGTGCCGTCCAGTTCAAAGCCTGCCGCGTCCTTGCCTTTTTCAAGGGATCGGATGGCGGACAGCAGCCCCACTTCGTCCAGGTCGTCCACCGGCTTTGCTTCCGCGTGGTCTCCCAGGGGCATATCTTCACCTCGCACGACCACCAGATTCTGAATCCCCAGAACATAAGCCGCCAGAATATCTCCCTGCAGGGCCATGCGGTTCTTGTCCCTGCCGTATACATGAATGATCGGTTCGACCCCCTGCCGACGCATGAGCACTCCTCCGCCAATGGCGCTCATTCGCATGACGCCATTGTCCATGTCCGGGATGATAACCGCATGGACTCGCTCCTTGATGCGTCGAGCGTTGTTGACCAGCTCAGAGATATTCACCCCCTTGGGCGTATTCATCTGGGCCAGAATCACGAATTCCCCTGAAGATAACCGGTTCTGAAAACTCATAAGTCCCATCTCCGTTCTTGATGATCTGAAACGGTTCTATGATACCTGCGCCTTTTGCTCAACGTTTAAAGAAAACCCCGAGGTTTCTGACCACACACCCCGGAAGTTATGAGCGAACGAGAATAGCCGGAGCAGATTTGCACAGGCCATGCCATATTCAGGATTGGTCGCAGACAATTAAATTCTTATTGCAAAATCAAGGTCCTACGGGGTTTGAGATCCCCGGCGCAGACAAGGGTCGAACAAAAGCATTGCAAATCGGCAATTCGTGCATTAGGTTTATTTGCATATGTGCACGCGTGAACAGCGCAAGATTATTCAGCTATGGACAATCACTTCAAGGATCAAACCCAGATTATTCTGGACAGCATTGCAGACGGTGTGTTCACTGTAGATGCCGATTTGAACATCACGTCCTTCAATCATTCAGCGGAAAAGATTACAGGAATCAACAAAGAGGAAGCCATAGGCCGGCACTGCTGGGAAGTGTTCCGGGCCAGCATCTGCGAAAAACGGTGCTCCCTGAAACATACCATGTCCACCGGCAGGCCGGTCGTGAATCAGGCCATCTATATCGTGAACCTGCGGGGGGACCAGATACCGGTCAGTATTTCAACGGCTCTCCTGAAAGATGAGCACGGCAAGGTGATCGGCGGCGTGGAAACCTTTCGGGACCTGAGCGTTGTAGCGGAACTACGCAAAGAGCTCACTCGGCGCCTTTCCTTCCAGGACATCATCAGCAAGAACAAAGAGATGCAGCGCCTCTTCGGAATTCTCGAACAGGTGTCTGAAAGCGACGCCACCATTCTTCTGGAGGGCGAGAGCGGCACAGGCAAGGAATTGTTCGCCAAGGCGATCCATGCGTTGAGTTCGAGAAAGACCGGACCCATGATCACCATTAACTGCGGTTCCCTGCCGGACGCGCTCCTGGAATCCGAGCTTTTCGGTTATGAAAAGGGCGCCCACAGCACGGCCTTCAAAGACAAACCCGGAAGGCTTGCCATAGCCGACGGCGGAACCCTGTTCCTCGATGAAATCGGCGATATTTCGCCGGCCCTCCAGGTCCGTCTCCTTCGGGTGCTCCAGGACAAAACCTACGAGCCCCTGGGCAGCACAAAATCCCTGAAAACCGATGTTCGCATCGTTGCCGCCACCAACAAGAGCCTGGAAGAACTGGTAGAGAAAGGGACTTTCAGGCAGGACCTCTATTATCGAATCAATGTGGTGAAGCTTGTGCTCCCCCCGCTCAAGGAAAGAAAAGAGGACATCCCCCTCCTAGTGGAACACTTCATCCGGAAATTCGCGCGACTGAGCGGGAAAGATATCCAAGGGCTCTCACCGGAACTCATGTCGGTTCTCATGGCCCATGATTTCCCCGGAAACATCAGAGAACTGGAAAACATCATCGAGTATGCTACCGTGGTCTGCAAAAACGGCCTCTTAAGCGTCGAACACCTTCCCGACCATCTCAAAAAATCCAAGGATGCCGCGACTCAGCCTCACTCGAATGGAAAAAAAACCTCTCTCGAAGACGTGGAGAAGGGATACATCTGCGAGATCCTGAGCCGGAACCATTGGAACCGATCCGCAACAGCGGCTGAAATGGGCATCCATCCCACCACCCTCTGGCGCAAGATGAAACGCCTTAAAATAGAACCGCCCCATTGAACCGCGCCGTTTCCCGGAGAACCAGTGCGTGAGGCTTGTTGACACAGCAACCGCACTACTCTCGATACCACCAAAATTCCCCGTTACAGCAGACCGAATAGAAATCGGGATCACAGCAGTCAGCG
>JAWOJI010000515.1:0-7272 GCA_046481735.1 Desulfatiglandales bacterium
AATACAAGCGAAACATGGACTTGCAACGGACGGAATCGTTGGGCCCCTCACAAGGATTGCTCTTTACAACGAGCATGGCCTCCTGAACATTCCCCACCTCAGCGAGTAACCGGACCGGATTCCTCACGCAATGGTGCAAAGGGGAGAGAGAACTTGAGTGCTATCTTAAAGGCCCTGAGAAGGATCGAAAAGGAGTCTGCCGGAGAGGCTCAGTCTCAATCATTCTCGAAAAGACTGGACGCAAAAAAGGTGATCAGTCACCGGGCCAGGAAAGCTTGGATATTGAGGCGGGCAATCAGCATTCTCGTTCCCTGCGTGGTCCTGGCGGCGGCCATAGGGCTGATCATCGCCTTGAAGACGTTCTTGCCTCAAGGCAAGGTCCTGCTGCCCCATCTTTCCCGGGTGCAAGGGGAAGCTGAAAAGGGGAAAGAAGTCTCAATGCCGGAGACCGGAGGCGGACTTGCCCGGTCGACGGAAGAAGCACACAGGGCAGAGACTCCGAATAAAGTGCCCGAAGATTTGAGATCGTCGACCGGCGCCTCTTCGGTACTAGAGCAGCCGTCTTTTTCCAGGAGAAGCCCGGAAGCGACCATGGTTCCAAGAACGACCGGACAGCCGGTCGTTTCAGCCGAGAACCGACCAGGGTCCGAGCCGAATCCTGTCCTCGAACTCCAGGCGATCGTGTGGTCCGATGATCCCGCCTCCTGTTTCGCCGTGATCAACGGCAGGATTGTCCGCTCAGGCGGAATGGTCGCCGGGGTGTCCGTGGTTGAAATCTCCAAGGACGCGGTTTCCCTCAAGCTTGGAGACAAAGCCTGGAGTGTGAGAATGCTGGAAGGCGATTGATCACTTCTCGACGATGATGGCTCCCGGCGCACACTCTCGAGCCGCTTTTTCAACCGCCTCTTCGAGGTGCGTGGGCACGGTGTCGACGAGAACTCGGGATATGAGCTTGTCTTCGTCGTACTCAAATACTTCAGGGCAAACCTTGTTGCAGTTTCGGTCTCCCATGCACAGATCGTAGTCGATTCTCACTTTCATGGTGTCCTCCTTGGCAGTATGCGCTACAAAGTCAGCTTGAGCGGATTTCATCGTCACAGCACAAAGCGATCTCCGACCTGCCACCATCCGATGATGGTTCCCTCTCTCTTGAACTGAACTGCCTCCCGCAGCTCTATTTCGCGGATCCAGTCTCCCAAGGGTGATGCGTGATGGATGATGAGAGGCGTGCTGTGCTCCGGGAGGATATCAAAGTTCAGCCCGTAAAGGCCAATGTTTTTTTGGTTCGCTGCTTCCGTCTCTCTCGTGTCCCAAGGCGTGGGGTGAATGAAACCGTGCACAGCGCCTTCCTTCCTGGAGTAGCCCCAGTGATCAGGGAATTCCTCTTTCATCCTCCGCATGAGCTTGACGGCCTCGAGGTTTACTGCCACATCCAGGCCTTTGTTCAGATTGGCCAGGATGGTGTCGTCAAAAGACTCGAAACCCACTGAGCCCAAAAAGATGCGGATTCCTATTCCTTTTGCCGTGTTCAGGGCTTGCCGAAGGCCGGCTTCGTGGCAGGCGAGCCAGTCGGCCCGAAGCGTGAGATTGATTTGGGAAAGGAGAATTTTCCGGTTCGTGACGGCAAGGAGCAGACGGGAGAGCCCCGGAAGGGCGTTCTCATTGATCAATTCAAAGGCTATTTTTCTGCCGTCTTCCCCTCCAGGGAGCATCTGAATCTGGCGGATGACGGTCTCCATGTCCAGGGCGCCGCAAAAACCCTTGTCTACAGCCACATCGCAAAAACTGCAGCCCCTGAGAGGAATGCGTATCGTTCCCTTTTCAGGTCCCCCCATGAAGGAAGGGTAAGCGATTTGCCCTTGAACTTCCAGGGCTGCGTGAGGGCAGCCGATTTGCCAGAGCACTTGCCCTGTTTCGATTTTCTTGGGGGAAATACCGTTCTTTCCCAGGCGAAAAAGATTATCCCAGCTCACATTCCGAAGAAAGGAGGGATCCCAGGGAGGGGAACCCGGCTTTCGCTGCAGTGCTCCTCCTCGATCCATCCAGAGCATGCCGGGAAGGCGATCGGGATGGCCCTTCTCGCATGTTCTCAGGAAAGGAAGGATTCGCTCCGCCGGCCCATGAACGGCAAGGGAAAAAAAACTTGAAAGACCGTGAAAGCGGTGCGAATGCTCCTGCCATTCCCTTTCACCGAGATAGTCCACGTCAGCCTGGGGGCCTGCTAGAATCGTCATGGCCCCTTCCTCCTTGAGTTCCTTTGCAAAGCGGTAGAGATCCTCCCTTCCGCTCAGGTAGGAAAAGGCGATCATGGGTCTTTCGGGTCCAAAGTAGTCGGCCAGGCACTTTTTAAGAAAACCTTTGTTGTCTTCCTTTGTCACGGCGATAACGACACAGTCATAAGGAGAGTGGTTCTGGATGATGGTTGCCGCGATCTGGGGGCCCAAAAGGCCGTATGCCTCGCCCCCAAGGTAGCTGACAAGAATAACCATTTTTTGCCTTTGCAAGGTCAAAGTTTGCTTCGCTCCGCTCGATATTGAGATGCTGGAGGGATGAAACCGTGCAATCCTGAAGTCAGGGTGATACGGAACCATGGTTTTGTCAACCTTGACGGCTTCGTAAAAAGCCCATCTGCGGCGTTGCGCTTCATCTTTGGTCACTGCGGCGTACTTCTATGTACGCCTCATTCCCAATGATTCGCGCGCCTTGCATCTGGAACTTTTTACTGTGCCATACCCCGATTGGCGACTTTTTGCGAAGCCATTAACCTTGCATGAGCCTCCACAGGAGCCTTCGGATCAAAGGACTGACCCTGAAAAAAATGGATTTCTTCCTTCCAGGAAAGGGCGCCGGGCATTAATCGGTTGCATCCTAGATCCTGAGAACCTAAACTACAGAATCGGAGGAACAAGCAATGGCTGTGAAAGTGAACCTTCATGTGACCCTCAGGCAATTTACCGGCGGCCGTGAATCGATCGAGGTGGAAGGAAGGACAGTCGGGGAATGCCTCAAAAACGTGGCCGATCAGTTCCCTGAAATCGAGGCTTCGATGTTTGACAAGAAAGGGGCGTTGAGCCACATCGTGGAAATCTATTTGAATCATCAGAGTGCGTACCCCAACGAGTTGGCCAGACCGGTCAAAGACGGGGATGAGATTCACGTCACAATGATGCTTGCCGGAGGATAGGATCAGGTGAAGGCGGTAGGCATCATCGGGTATCACAAGAGCGGCAAGACCACACTGGGGCTGAAACTGTGCAGGGAGTTTTCGAATCGAGGATTGCGGGTGGGTGTGGTCAAACATGTTTCGTGCGAGCTTCGGCTCGCCGATGCAGACACCTCGAGATATCGGCTCTTCGCCTCGGTGGTTGCCGCCGCCTCCCCTGCGGAGGCGGAGATCATTGTCAAAGGTCAGAAACGACTTGAGGATATGATCCCCTATTTCGCCGATTGCGATGTCATGCTCGTAGAAGGGTTCAAGAAGCAGAGCATGTTCCCGAAAATCGTGTGTCTCCGAGAGAGAGAAGAAGAAAAGGAGCTTTTCGACGGTTTGGAGATGTTTACGGCTTCCTTCAAGGAGGGGCTTGCCGATTATCTGATCTCCAACGACGCCCACGTCGGCAAGATGGCGGCTGTCGCTCTAGAAAAAGCCTTTGAAATCAATGTATTCGATTTGCGGGGAAAACAAGGGATTTCACGGTGACCGGGAAGACCTGCCGGCCGACCAGGGGTTCATTGATATCGATCCAGTCCCCGTCATTCAGGGACAGCTCATCGAGGGACAACAGGTTGGTGCTGAGGCGCGTTTCCCGCCGAATCACGTTTCCTACACTGCAGGCGATGTCCTTCTCAAAAATGAGGACAATGGGGATGCCTTTGGTGATGGAGTTTGGGAGTGCTGCTTCCATGGACTTCGCAAACAACTCCAGAGCGGGATAATTCACGCGGACAGGGTCTTTGAAGTACAAGGCGACAATTTCCTGCCCTTCGACCAAATCATGCCTTTGAAAAGCTGTCTTTATCTTTGAAAGCACATGCTCAAAACTCAGTTTGGCGTGTTCCACATCCACCCTGAGAACAGGAATATTTCTGATGGGAAGGGTGAGTTTGTCGTCGATAAAACCGGATGATCCTGAAACGGACAGGGAGTAAGCCCCTGCCCCGATGACGGTGGCTCTGATCTTGTTAACCGGTTCGACAACCGGCGCCTTGAGTTGAGGAATCAAGGAGCGGATCACCTTTGCGAGGATGCTTCCAATGTCGTTGTATCGACCCTTCTTGCCGTAGATGAACTCGGCCACCCCCCCTGAGAACATATATTCGTCGACAGGGATCGAGAAGTCCAGGTCACCGGTCATCATGAGCTCCCTGGCCAAAGAGGATTTCGCAGGCCCCACCATCACTTCGATCAAAACTTCAGCCATTTTGAATGCGATTTTGCCGATATCCTCCTTGGGGATTCGGTCTCCAAGTCGGTGGTCCAATCCAATGTGGTGCATGACTCTGCGCGCCGGATCGGCAAGCCGGAGGATTCTTATTTCGGAATCCAGGGCGAGCAATCGACCGCCCACGGCGATGCAACTGGTGGAGAGCACCTCCCCGCCTTTCGATATGGCCAGGTTTGAGGTTCCGCCTCCGATGTCGCAAGACAAAACGGTTTTTCCGGAATCCATCGATCTGGCAGTGGCCCCCGACCCCATCGCGGCCAGAAGGCTCTCGAAGTTGGGCCCCGCAGTGGCCGCAACGAGTTTTCCCGCCTCCTGGGAAAGGGCTTCTGCTATCCGGGGCGCGTTCTCTTTCTTGGCGGATTCCCCGGTGATGATGACCGCGCCTGTCTGAACACGGGCAGGGTTTATGCCTGCAAGTTCATATTCCTCCTTGAAAAAGGCGGTCAGCGCTTCGATGTCGATGGTTTTGTCTTCCAGAAGAGGGGTGGGAATGATCCTCCCTTCGTAGAGAACATTCCTTTCCTCGATATTGAACCGAAGGGTGGGAGACATCTCGTCCCTTGCCAGGAGCAGGTGAGAAAAGACCAGGTGACTGGTAGCGCTTCCCACATCGATTCCCACGGAAAGAAGCTCGACTTTGTTGATCTCCATTGCCCTATCTCGAAAAAAGGTGAGGGTTTAGATTCCTAGAAGAAAAGAGGCTTCCGGCCGGAACCGGAAACCTCCGATGGTCGGGTGGTCTGTTCCTAGAGTTGCGCTATCAGTGCGGAAGCCTCTTTGCCGGCACGGGAAACCCGTAAGGCTGCGTCCCTCTTCTTGTGGATGCTCACATCTTCTGCTTCCACGTAATCCACGGCTTTTTCCTCACAGAAGCGAACGCACTGAGGCTCCCCGTCACAGACGTCGCACTTGAAGACCTTCCTGTCATGGACGTTGAAGTTCATGGCCCCGAAAGGGCACACGGCCACGCAGGAGCGGCATCCGATGCACTTATCATAATCGACCGCTATTCTTTCGAGATCATGGTCGTGGTAAATGGCCTTTACCGGACAGACATTCATGCAGGGTGCGTCCTGACACTGCTGGCAGGACATGGGTATGTAGAGCCCTTCCGCTTCCCACTTCATGACCTTGATCCTGCTTCTGGCCGGATTTGAAATGCCGTCGTGAAAAACGGCGCACACGAGTTCACAGAGCCTGCAGCCCGTGCATTTCTGGTAATCAACATAGAGCGCTTTAGCCATTGCGATTCCTCCTCATCCGTGAATTACAGCAGGTGTGACGGCTCGGTATCGATGCCGAGTCTCTTCAGGGTGTCGGGCGTGGGGAGACCGTTCTCATCCCAGCCCTTGTGCTCGTAAAGTTCAGCGCGCATCTGCAGGAACTTGTCCCTTTCAATGACTCGACCGACGACCTCCGGCGCCCCGCGCCTTGTGGGTTCGTCGTGATACCTGTGGTTGAGCACATCGCCCTTTTCAGGATCGTCTCTTGAGAGGCCCTCTCTGAGGTTGAAAAGCCGTTCCATGTTGTTGCACCTCTCGGCGATCTCCCAGATTTCCTGGGGGGTGAACTGCAGGCCCGTGTTGTAATAAATCACCCTGGCCCAATCTTCAAAATTGGGCAGGGTGGCGCCCAGAAATGTCGTGTGGTATTTGCAAATTCCGAGGCAGTCCACGGCCATGTAGCAGTTCTCGTGCCAGAAGACCTGCCAGGATTTGCCGATGTATTCCGTGTGCTCTGAACTCAGAGGCCCCTCGTAAGGGACCGGGCTGCTGTATATTTTTCGCATCACCGGCTCAGGGAGGTGGTAGAGGTCGATTGCCGGCCGGCTTCTCAGGTGGTCCGATCCTCTGGAAGAGGTGGCGATGTTGAGTGCAAGGGCCGGGGTGCCTCGTTCGTCGGAGTGCAGGTTGCTCATGCCCTTGACCTGGATCAGGTACTTGAAAGAGTCCTTGCCGATCTTCTTGGATGCAGCGATGCCTCCGTCGGCCAACGTGTCGGCCAGCCATCCTTTTCTGTGACAGATGCGGTCAATCATTTCAATGACCGCCTCGTCGTTTCCCCACCTCAGGTCAAGGCCGTCGGTATCTTTGCTGGTGATGATTCCCAGTTCATAGAGCTCCATGGCCCAGGAAATGAGGCTTCCCGTTTCCAGATTGTCCATGCCGTACTGGTCGACAAGGTGGTTTCCGGTGAGGACCGTGGTCGCCCTCGGGGTGTCTGTTTCCCCGCCGAATGCCCCCTGGGAGGTGTACTCAGGGCCTTCGTCGTACCTGCCTGCGTAAGGTCCGTCCGGGATCTTGTACTGAGCCCGACAGTGAACCTGGCAGCCGAAACAGCCGGTCATGTGGTAGGGGCCCATGGTCTCTGTTGCGATTTCGTCGATGCGCTCCGGTTCAATGTCGTCTGCATATTCGCACTGGTTGTACTGGAAGTTCCTGCAGCGGATTCCGCCCCAGGAGTTGGTCGCCCCCCAGATGAATGGGGTGCCGAGGGTTCCCTGGGTCTGGTTGACCTTGGCGCTGACGATCTGGTCGATGAAGCGTTTGTTGTATTCCAGGGCTTCTCTGGGATGTGCGATGTGAATGTCCATGGTTCCCCTGGCGGCTACAGCTTTGAGGTTCTTGGAACCCATGACGCAACCCATGCCCGTTCTTCCGCCCGCATTCTTGATTCCCGTCATCACGTTGGCAAAGCGCACCAGGTTCTCGCCTGCGGGTCCGCAAACCATGCTCTTGACCTCCTGGTCCCCCAGGTTCTCCCGGATGGCCCATTGGGCTTCGGTCACGCTCAGGCCCCATAGGTCTCGGGCGTCGCGGATCTCGAT
>JAWOJI010000517.1:0-3074 GCA_046481735.1 Desulfatiglandales bacterium
CTTCGACGCGCACCGGCCTTGTTTCGAGCTCGTGGATGATTTCCCGGGAGATAAACCCGTTTTCATCGCACCATTCAACCTGCACTTCCTTGGCAATGTCCAGCTTGAGATTCAAGCTCTGAAACAGGATCTCCTGTTCCGGGGATTCGGTGAATGTCAGGTTGATTTCCTGACCCCTTTGAAGTCTCCGGGGGTTGAAGACCTCTTCCAGGGAACAGATGACGGTGTGGGCTTCGGCCCGGGCCAGCCCGGCCTTGAGCAATAGACCCATGAGGGTGTCCCCGCGGGACACGGACAGGGTTTTTTCCACCCTCTGGGATGTCTCATCCTGTGGAGGGGAGTGCATCGGGGTGTCTGAAATGTCGGAGTCCGAGTCCTGGGAAAGGAGGAGCGCGTCTTCTTCTGCTGCTGCGGGGTCGGGGGTTTTCTTCTGAAACAGGTTGGCGTCCAGAATGACATAGCCTGAGAGCACGAGCGCAAGAAACGAGAGAAGCCAAAAAGGCTTTCTCTTCCTCTTGGTTTGCAGACGAATCCGTCCGCTCCTGTCTGGGGTAAGAAAGCGATTCAAATCGAAGACTCAGTTCAGGTTGCAACTTCAGCGCAATGTCAACGGACAACGGGCAATCGTGATGGCCCGGCCCCATCATATTCCGGATTCAATGGGAGCCTTCCAGTCCCGGCAGGATTCAATGAGCATCCTGCGAAGGGTGTACGATACTACAGGGCCGACGCGCAGGTCAACCCCGAATTTTTCTTTGCCTTCGGCAGAAATTCGGCTATACTTGATTATCTGATCAAATATTCATTTGTTACCCATTCTCGGGCAAAAGGTGAAGGTTGGTGAAAACTCCAAAGCAATCCCGGAATCAGGATGTATGCCGGGCAAGAATCGTGCACACCGACCGTGTGCGAAAAGCCAAGAAACAAGCCGTCCCGGCAGGCAGAATTCAGGGCCTGGCGATGGTATTCAAGGCGTTGGGTGATCCCACCCGGCTTGGAATCGTCACGGCGCTTCAGGGAGGCGAAATGTGCGTGTGCGATCTTGCCGCCTACCTGAATCTAACCGAGTCTGCCGTGTCCCATCAGCTCCGGCGCCTGAGAGAGTTGAGCCTGGTGAAGAACCGCCGACAAGGCCAGATCCTCTTTTACTCCCTCGATGACAATCACGTGGCGGAGCTGCTCGAAACGGCTTTGGAGCATGTGATGGAGCGATGAAACGATGACGTTCTTGGCGACTGTATTGACAGGTGCGTGGGACCTCTTTCTGGAGTCCTCCGTTTACATTCTCTTCGGCCTCGTGATCAGCGGTCTTTTGAAAATGTTCTTGAACCCTGAAACCGTGGCGCGTCATCTTAATCAAGGACGATTTCGTCCTGTTTTTAAAGCGGCGCTCATGGGAATCCCCATACCCCTTTGCTCCTGCGGCGTGCTCCCTGCTGCGGCCACGTTAAAAAAGCAAGGGGCAAACAACGGGGCCGTGACAGCCTTTCTCATATCGACTCCCGAGTCGGGTGTCGATTCCATAGCGATCACCTATGCCTTGCTGGATCCAATCCTGACCGTGCTGCGCCCTGTGGCGGCTTTTGTAACAGCTTTTGCGGCAGGCATTTCAGAAAACATCCTCGGAAAAGAAAGGCCCACATTCTCCGAGGCCCCTGATTTGAGTTGCCCTGTGGACAGGTGCTGCGATGGGAATGACTGTTTGCCCGAAGTGCACGCACGGCGCCATGGTTTTTTTGAAAAGGCCGGGGCTGGAATGAGATATGTGAGAACCGAAATATGGGCGGATATTGCGCCCTGGTTTTTCTTCGGCCTTCTCCTGGCCGGCTTGATCAGTGCCGCGATCCCGGAAGACTTCCTCATCCGGTACCTTGGACCGGGGTTGTGGTCCATGCTGCTGATGCTAGCCCTGGGCGTCCCCATGTACATCTGTGCAACCGCATCAACGCCCATTGCGGCAGCCCTGATTCTCAAAGGAGTCAGCCCCGGGGCGGCCCTGGTCTTTTTGTTGGCGGGTCCGGCCACGAACGTCACGTCACTCACCGTCTTGACCGGGCTCCTTGGGCGTCGTGCCACGGCGATTTATTTGCTGTCAATTGCCGTATCTTGTATAGGCTTCGGCCTTCTTACGGATGTGATTTACGCGGCATTGGGGGTTTCCGCAAAGGCAACGGTGGGTCGGGCCTCGGAGATTATTCCGCACTATGCAGAGTGGGCGGCGGCGGTGTTGTTGCTCCTGCTCTCTATAAAGCCTGTTTACACCAAGGCCGGGCGTTTCCTGCGGAAAAGCGGTTTTACCGGTCATGCTCTTGAGAAGGGAAGCCACGGTTCCATCCTGCCGGAAAAACCCGGGAAAGCATGCAGCGGATCCACGTGAGGGTGTTCATCCGGAGCGGTCGGCTCCTGATTTCTATTCGCCCGCCAAACAGTCAGGATTTTCCAACAGCCTTATTCTCCTGCTCCTGACATTATTCTTCAGGTTCCACGATTCTGACGTAGTCCACCTTCATGCGCTGGTAGTGTTCCTGCGAAGAGGGCTGCTCCAGCGTCCACAACTGCTGGATGAAGTTGATGTACTCCAGGTACAAGGGTTGGGGAACGTCGATCCCGGCGGCCAGGAACAATTCGCGTATCCCCAGTTCAACAGGGACCCCCAGGGGGAACGTTGCGTAAGCCGTCGTATCGTTGAAGTACATGAATTGCCCTTCCCTCGAAAACTGGAAATGACGCCCTTGATTGAAGTGCAGCTCCAGCGCCTGGAGGTTCGAGGTCATCCCTGGAGGGGCCGGAGGGATTGCATTGATGGACAACTCGTCGATTTTGAACTGAAGGCGCGCGTTCGGTGAAAGGTACAGGCCGTCAGGGCTCCCGACAGATTTGAACAAGATGTAGGATTCATTGACCCGTGGGGTCGCATGGCCGGCCCATCGGATGTTGTCCTTGATCAGGCTTCCAATCCCATTGTACGTCTGCCCGTTGACCGGCTGAGTGTTTGCAGTGGTGTGATACCACGCATGGTTCCCGGTCAGCGTTCCATCCCACGGCTCGTTGAACTTGGACAAAGGGATGGATTT
>JAWOJI010000006.1:0-3031 GCA_046481735.1 Desulfatiglandales bacterium
GCGTTTTTCAGTTTCTGGCTGCCCCATCGGTTGAACAGGCTGTGGTCGATATCAAAGATGTCGAGGACCCTCCCCACAGTGTGATTGATGAGATCATCCATGGTTTTTGGGAGAAAGTAAAAAGCAGGGATGGGGGGGAGAATCACGGCGCCGGCATCGGCCACATTCAGCATCAGACTCAGGTGCCCCCGGTGAAGGGGCGTCTCTCTCACCACGAGCACCAGCTTGCGCCTTTCCTTCAAAGACACGTCGGCGGCGCGGATCAGAAGATTTTCATTGTAGGAATTGGCAATCGCGGATAGGCTCTTGATGGAGCAGGGGATGACCACCATCCCTTCGGTGTGAAACGAACCGCTCGAGATGTCGGCGCCCACGTCTTCCATGTGGTAGGTCACGGTGGCAAGGGCTTTCACTTCTTCCGGGGTTCGATACGTTTCCAGGCGAATGGTTTTTTCAGCAGACCTGGAGATCACCAGGTGGGTTTCCACATCCGAGTTGGACAGGAATTCGAGAAGTCGGATTCCGTAAATGGCTCCCGTGGCTCCTGATATTCCAACAACCAGTCGTTTCATGCGATCCTCCCCCTGATCTCTTTGAGCGCAGGGGACAGCCTGCGCTTGACATCTTCAGGCACATCCACCTTCTCAAAGCCTTCTTTCCTGGGCCGGGTGGCGTCCATACCCATCTTGGCGGCAAGGAAGCCCTCGCCGGTCCATGTCGCAGAGGGGTCGATCGGCTGGCTCCTGAGCGAGGGAATGACGATCAAATCCCGATCCGCCTGGAACCGGGTGGCAAGAGCCCATTCCACTTCCTGCTCGTCCTGCGGATCCACGTCCACGTCCACCATGATCGCCTTCTTGACGCCGGTAAAGGAGAGAGCCAGCGCAAGAGCGCGCCGCACCTCTCCTTTGTTGTCCGTGTCGATACTCATGACCACATGGGAGCCGAAGGTCATGGGAACCAGGTGGATTTGGTGGAGAGAGGGGATTTCTCTTTTCATTTTTGGGATGAAGTCGAGGCCGTGGACCAGGTAGAGAAGACTGTCCACTTCTCTGGCCCAAGGCACTACGGCATGGTAAAGGGCGTCCTTTCGGTGCCTGACCTCGGTGACGTGGATTGTGGGGCTCTTTCCGAAAGCCATGTAGTATCCGCTCGATTCGCCGAGAGTTCCATCCTGCTCCCGGTCGCCCGGGTCAATGTACCCCTCGATGACGATCTCTCCGTGGGCCGGAATATCGACGTCCACGCTGCGGGCCATGGTCGTCTCCACAGGCTGGCCCTGGAGCCCCCCTGCGATGGAGAGCTTGTCCACACCTTGCGGGACTTTGAAGATGGAGGCGATGAAAACAGCCGGAGGAACGCCGATCACAGTGGCGATTTCCATCCTTTTTCTTTCTCTCAGGTGGTGCGCATAGATGTCGGCAAGTGGCGGATTGAGAAGCGAGATCCCCAAAGCGTCTTTTCCCCTCACTTCCATGCGGTGAAGCCCCCGGCCGGTCACGCCGTTTCGGGGATCTCTTGCCGAAGAGATGCCGGAGGTGATGTAGGGGCCCGTATCCTTTGCGTAATGAGTCAGGGCGGGAAGGGTTTTGAGAAGATCGATTTTGCCCGGGCCGGCACCCTGTTCCGACGAGGAATCCTCCGGGACAAGAGCAGGGGGAATCCTCTTCTCCAGCCTCGGAATCACGTCTTCAAGAAGCCGGCTTTCCTGAATGCCCAGGGCCAGGGAAAGACGTTTCACGGTCCCAAACACATTGCCTATGACCGAGATGCCGAAACCTTTGACCTTTTCAAAATGAATCGCAGGAGCTTTCCTCTTTCCCACTTCCGAAAGGACCATGGAGATCTCGTGCTTCGGGTCAAAGGGTTCCTGAACCGAGAGCAATTCGCCTTCGTCTTCCAACACCCGGATGAAATCCCTGAGGGTCTGATGAGCCTTCAAGACCTCCCCCCTGCTTATTGAAACTTGTTCACCTCTTTGACGATCTTCACGGACCAGGGTTTTTCCTGGAGCTGTCCCCTGCCCAGGCGGACCCAGAGCTTGTCCGGGTACTTTGCCTCATCCCTTGAAACCATGGCGGAGGCGAAGAAGCCGCGATATTTGTAGCGCCGGTCCGAGGGCGTAAGATCGCGAAGGATCATCTCCATTTCCTTGTCATCAGGAACCAGGGCCGGGTCGGTCAGCACATAGGTGTCGTATTCTTTTCTTGCCATTCATTCTCTCCTTATTCGTGGAATCCGTAGCTCTTCCAGTTGTTGAGAACCTTCTCCTGGATCTCCTTGGGATAGACGTTGTTGAAAGACACCTTGATCGGCACGTCCGACTTGGGCCAGCTCAGGGGAAAGGTGCAATCAAAAAGCACCTTCGCCCCCCGGCTCCATCTGCGGTCCTCGGGACTTGCGTAAGGATTCAGGGGCGTGCCCGGCGCGTTGTCATACTTGTGAATCCCCGTGATCGGATGGCACTTGGTCGACAGGGCATGGATAACCTCATCTTTATCGTAAATGTCCGTGTCCTGGTCGACCACGATGACCATATGAAACCAGGGGCTCAGTTTGCTTCCATAGATCAGGTTTGCGATCTGAGAGGCGATGCCGGTGTAGGCAGGCTTAACCCCCACCACCACGAGGTGGTGCGTCGATTCGGGAAGCATGTAGACCCCCGTGATGGGAATCCCCTGGCTTTCCAGAAGCTTTCGCATTTCGAGGCCCAGGGAGAAGGATCGGAGGAGCTGGCCTTCATCCGTGGGGATGCCCATGTTGGAAACTGCAATAATCGGGTCATTGCGATAGGTGATCGCCTTGATCCTGTACACGGTTCGAGGCTCTCTGGGAGAGGTCCGGTATCCCGTGTACTCCCCGAAAGGAGCTTCTTCGATCATAAGATTGGGGATCACTTCTCCCTCGATGATGATCTCCGCATGGGCCGGGACCTCCAGGTCGCAAGTCTCGCACTTGACCACTTCAACGGGTTTGCCCATCAACATGCCGGTAAACTGGTCCTCGGGAATGGGAGAAGGGGCACAGGCCG
>JAWOJI010000191.1:0-12331 GCA_046481735.1 Desulfatiglandales bacterium
CGCGACTCTGAAGTGGGCCGGCTTGTAGCCGTACTTGTTTTCAAAGGCCTCGATTTCCTTGGCCTTGATTTCCCTTGACATAGGGCCGAACTGGGCCGTTCCCTCGATCAGGGCGGGAGGCGCCGTGGAGGAGCCTTTTCCCTCGATTTCGATCTGGACGCCGGGGTAGTTGGACTTGAACCCCTCGGACCACAGGGCCATCAGATTGTTGAGCGTATCGGATCCGATGGACTTGACCTTGCCCGAAACGCCGCTCACCGCCTCGTAGGGCTGAAGCTTCGGGTCCACATCAAGGGCCACGGCCCCTGAGACCAAAACCAGACCTAGAACAAACACACCCGCCATGCAAACCATTGCCTTACCTTTCTTCATCATGTGAACCTCCCTTTTAATTCTTCAAGTTTCAGACCCAAGCAGGTCTGCGATTGTCAGTAAACTAGAGGGGCTTTGTTAGGAACAGGTTAGGAACAGGTTAGAATTTGACGATATTTGAAATTCGAAAAGGTATGGGTGCTAATCATCTTTGGGCAGGTGCAAGGTAAAGGTGCTTCCCGAACCCGGCTTGCTCTCTACGCTGACCCGGCCGTAGTGGGCCTGCATGATATGTTTGACGATGGCAAGACCCAGGCCGGTTCCTCCAAGTTTGCGGCTTCTGGCTTGGTCCACCCTGTAAAAGCGTTCAAAGAGCCGGTCCAAATGCCGCCGCTCAATGCCGCAGCCCCTGTCCCGGACCCGGATCAAGACCTCTTTGTTTTGCTCCAACCCCTCAAGGGTGACGGCCTGTCCCGGTTCGCTGTACTTGATGGCATTGTCGAGCAGGTTGACCAGGGCTTGCTCCAGGAGGCGCGGGTTGATTTTTGCCCTCAAGGTTTCAGGGCAGGCAATCTCGATCGCCAGGTCCTTGGCCGATGCCTTTGCATCGCAGACCTGGGCAGCCCCGGTCAGAACTTCACGGATCCCGTGCGTTTCAAGCACGATTTCTTCCCGGTCCGCCTCTTTTTCTATCCTGGAAAGGCTGATGAGGTCGTCCACGATGGCCTCCAGCCGCTCGACATGCTTCTGAATGATGCTCAAAAACCGCTCCACATCCTCGGGCTTTTCTGGAGCCCCATCCTTGAGGGTCTCCACAAAGCCCTTGATGGCGGTGATCGGTGTTTTGATCTCGTGGGACACATTGGCCACGAAATCGCGGCGGATGTTCTCCAGCTTTCGCAAGCGGGTCACGTCGTTCAGCACGATAAGCGCCCCCTTGCGCTGTCCTTCCCCGTCCCGCAGCGGTGTCCCGAGGCCGCTCAAAATTCTTTCTCCATCGAGGTAGAGCACCATGTCCTTCTCAACCGGCGCCTCTTTAGCCAAGGCCTGTTTCACAAATCGTTGCAGTTCGGAATGGCGGAGCACTTCCTGGATGTGTCTTCCCTGAACCATGGCCTGGTCACATCCAAGAATCCGGGCGGCAGCGCGGTTCATGCCGATAATCCGCTCCTCCAGGTCTACTCCGACCACCCCCTCCATCATGCTAGACAGAACCCCTTCGAGTTCGTTGCGCTGCTGCGTGATGATACGGATACGTTGCTGGAGCCCTGAAGCCATCTGTCGCATGGAATCGGAAAGGCTGCTGATCTCCTCCACCTTGGACGCCGGCATCTCAAAATCGAATTTTCCTCCGGAGAAGAACTCGGCCCCCCTCCGGATCTCGCTGATGGGCCGCCTGATGCGGTTTGAAACCAGGAAACTCAGCAGCACCGCCAATCCGGCGATGACCAGGCCTCCAAAAGCCATTTCAACCCGGACCTTTTTCAATGCTTCATCCGCGGTGTCGTAAGAAATGGAAGTCCGCACCACAGCCGTCACCTCAGTATTCTGCTTTAGAGGCACAGCCACGTAGAGGAGCCTTTTTTGCATCGTTGGGCTATACCTGGAAGAAACGCCCGGCTCGCCCCCAAGGGCCTCGATGATTTCCGGGCGGTCTCCATGAGGGTCCATTTTCGAGGGTTCCTGCTCCGAGTCACCCACCACTTTTCCTGAGGGAAGAATTACGGTGATTCTCGTGGCTGCTGAAGGGCCGACGGTTTTGCAAAGCAGGTCAATGGAGCGTTCATCGAGTGGGTGGAAGTGCTCGGTGATCTGGTTTGCAAACAACAGGGCCCGGGTTTGAAGATCGGTTTCGATCCGTTTTTCCAGGAAATGCTCGAGCGATGCAGAGGCGTACCATCCCACGGCAACGAGGGATAAAAGGGTGATGAAAAGGTAGGACGAAAAAAGGTGCCAGAGGAGGCTTCTTTTTCTTGCCATGGGTTATTCCTTGAACCGGTATCCGACCCCTCGCACCGTTTCGATGTTCTTTGCGGTGCTCCCGAGCTTCTTGCGAAGGCCCACGATTTGGACGTCCACCGCCCGGTCCGTGACAAAGTATTCGTCGCCCCGCACGGCGTCCACAATCTGGGTACGGGTGAAAACCCAGCCCGGCCTTCTTGCCAGGAAATTGAGGATCCCGAACTCGGTGAAGGTCAGATCCACCGGTTTCCCCTTGACCAGCACCTCGCGCCTTCCGGGATGAATGACCAGGTCGTGGATGGAAAGAATTTCTTTTTCCTCTTTGGGGCCGGCCTCTTTTCTTCGCAACACGGCCCGGATCCGCGCTCCCAGTACTTTGCGGCTAAAGGGCTTGGTGATATAGTCGTCGGCGCCCATCTCCAATCCCTTGACGATGTCCCCTTCCTCTCCCTTTGCGGTTAGCATAACCACCGGGATCTCCCGAGTCCCTGGATGGCTCTTGAGGCGCCTGGCCACCTCCAGTCCGTCGATTCCCGGTAGCATGAGATCGAGCAGGACCAGATCGGGCAACTCGGATCGCACCTTCTCCAGCGCTTCTTCACCCGTGGCCGCGCAAATCACTTGAAACCCTTCACCGCTCAGGTTGAACCGAAGCAGCTCCAGAATGTCCTCTTCATCGTCCACAACGAGAAGCTTGGGAATTGCCATGAAACCTCCACTGACCGTTTGCCTTCTTCAAGCTATCCCTGCTCCACCCATGTTAGGATTCCATTGAGGTTTGTGTAAAAATCGGGTTAGGAAGAGAGCCTGAGCGAGACATCTCCTGCGACGAATCTGCGCAGCGCGCCCTCCTCTGTTTCCACCGTCAGGGCCCCGTCCAGTTCGATGCGAAGGGCCCTCCCGAAAATCCTCCCCCGGTGAGATTCGATTTCAACCCTTTTGCCGAGGATGAAACACGCTTCGTTCCAGCGCCTGTAGAAAGGCTCGACGTTGCCCGAGAGGACTTCTCGATAGGCGGCGTCAAGGTCTTTGAGGATCTCCGCAAGAAGGTGATTTCTCGACAACCTGACCCCTGTTTGCTGCAGTACGCTCGTGGATTGCCCGGAAAACTCCTTCGGCAAGCGGTTCACGTTCAGGCCAAGGCCCAGCACGACCCATTCCACCTCCCTTTCCCTGACAGAAAATTCGGTGAGAATCCCTCCCAGTTTTTTCATTCCGCCGTATAGGTCATTGGGCCATTTGATCCCCGGCAAAAAGCCGCTCAGGCTCTTTACCGCCTCCATGGCCGAAAGAGACAGGATCATGGTGAGCAGGAACACCCGGTCAGCCGGCAAGGCGGGCCTTAAGAGGACGGAAAAGAGCAGATTCTCTTTTCCAGGCGAAAGCCACGACCGACCCCGCCTCCCTCTTCCTGCGGTTTGCTCTTCGGCAAGCACAAGGGCGCCTTCGGCCGCTCCCGTTGCAGCTAGGTCCTTTGCAACACGGTTCGTAGAATCAATCGTTTCATGGTAGGCAATGGCGGAGGCGAAAATCGTTGAGGCAAGCTCATGGGCCAGCCACGCCGGCTGGAGCCATTCTTTCTCCTGGACAACATGTTCGCTCATCTTGGGCCGTCCCGGTTTTCGATGAAGCACCGCCTATGCCCGCAGGTTACAGGATCGCGGGGAAGCAATCAACCCTATTTCTCGAACCCTGATCGTGATCAGGGCATCATGCACCCGCCGGATTTGCTCCCCAGGAACAGACCGACACGGAAATATTGACCAAGGCCTACACCATGCTATAGTATGCTGAAAAACCTGCCGATTGAGAGCTCGGATGAAGTTTCGGAGCCGATGAGAAAAGACCATGAACAATTCCGATGATCGAACAAGAGAGGTGGTTTGGCTGATCCGAAAACTCGTGCAGGGAGGGGAACTCTACACCAAGGAACTGGACAAGAAGTACCAGGTGAGCGCTCCCCAGCTCTCTTGCCTTCTCGCCCTGAGCGACCAGGGCCCCATGCCGCCTTCCCAGATTGCAAAGTACATCATGGTAAACTCGAGCACCATTACGGGAATCATTGACCGGCTGGAACAGAAAGGCCTGGTACAACGGTCCCGCATCTCCCAAGACCGGCGGGTCATCACGGTTTCCCTCACGCAAAAAGGCCAAGACCTCGTCCGGATCGCCCCATCCCCGCTGCAGAAAAAAATCGTGGAAGGACTCAAGCGACTCCCGCCGCAGGAGGTGGACGAAATCGTTCAGGTCCTCACGAAACTGGCCACCATGATGGACGTCCATGACCTGGAAGTAGAGTAAGGTTCAAGGGTTCAGAGTTCAGGGTTCAAAGATACCATCGAACAAACTTGCTTGAATAATCCGTGAAGTCAGCCCATGCGGATTTCTTCCCTCCTCCCGGATGCATGTCCCTGAAATTACATCATGCAAATTAATTGTTGACATATCATTTTTACCAAGATAGTTTGAGCTGAAACTATGTTACATGGAGGATTTCTCAGTGTTCCTCGCTCAACCTATGGAAGAGGCCGAACGGTTTCTTGAAAAAAAGGAGACAGATGTGAACTCGGAACAGCTTTCACAATCCAAAGCCCTTTTGGGCGACGCCACGGTAGACATGCTTCTTCAAAGCCATGAAGACGCTCTGTGGATTCTCGAGAATCTCGGCGTAGGCTGTAAACAGCCGGATATCCGAGAGCCTTACAAGGCTCTCGAAGAGGAGGGGGCCGCATTCCTGCACGAAGATCGCATCTACCTCACCTCGGAGTTTGTAAAGAGTCGCCTGTCCATAGTTCCGGGCGTGGCCGATTTCTTCGTGCCCCTGAACAGCTTTTTCATCGGCGGTACGGCCCCCTATGTTTACGATGATGAAACGGGCACCGGAGGACTTATCCCTACCCCTGAGCATGTGGCGAAGATCGCCCGCATTGCAGAAGCCTATCCGGTTGTGGCCGGCATGGGAAGAGGAGTCAAGTTGAGAGACGAAGTGGAACAAATGACCATCATGGCCGAGCACTGCTCAAAACCCCTGTACGTAGCCGTTACCTCGGATGCCTCCCTGGAGCGGGCCAAGGAAATCTATCAGAAGAGAAAAAACATCATGATCGTCTTTTGTCTCACCCGTCCGCCCCTGGAGGTAAACGAAAACTTCTCAGACTTTTTTGTCAAGGTGGTGAGAGAAGGGCTGCCCGTCTTTATTTCCGCCATGCCCATGGCGGGCATCAGCGCCCCATACTGTTTCAATGGGGTCCTTGCCATGACCCACGCGGAGGTCCTCTTCGGCCTTGCTACGGCCCAGTTGCTGAACCCGGGCGCGGTGTCTATCCATGCCGGGTATCCCACCATCGCGGACCCGCGGATTGATTACAACCCGAACTACGGCCTGACAAGCCACAATCTCCTCAACATCCTCATGGCTCACCTGAACCTCATGCTGGATCTCCCCACCTTTCAGAGCGCCGGAACCACCCACGAAGAACACCCCACGGAGAGGGCCTTTGAGGATGCCAGAGTGGGACAGGCCCTCTGCTTGAAATACGGGTTCCACATGATGCGCCACCCTTTTGCCTTTCTGCGCTACCTCATTGATTTCTCCTTCGCCAAACTGGAAAGGGCCATTCGCATTGCCGAAGAGGTCAAGGCTGAGGAGGCCCCGGCCGTGGTCATGCCGGCCTATGATGAAAGGGGCATGGAATCGATCCGGCGGATCGGTCTGGGAAGCTACATGGATGATCCGCTCACAACCGCAAACCTGGGAAAAGTATTTGTAACCTAAACACACTGAGGAGGAATGCATCATGACAGCGATAGCGGGGATCATCTCCCAACACGGCAAGGTGGACGGGGATTGTACGGAGCACGTGAGAGCCATGCTCCGTCTCATGCGCCACCGCGGTCCGGACAACACGATCATTCGAACCCTTTTTGACGACCGGGGCGCCGTGGGCGCCAACGAGCTCAACCTGACCCCTCAAAAGACTTATGGCACGGCCCTTGAGGAGAACCCTTACCTTCTCTTTGACGGTGAGCTCTACCGGGAAGCGCGCAACGGTGAAAGCGACATCGAGCTCTTTCGCCGGGCCTATGAAAAATACGGCTCGGAGTGCTTCCGCCACCTTGAAGGCACCTACACCTGCGCCGTGGTGGAAAAGGACGACGAGGTCATCCTTGCCAGAGACCCGGTCGGCTCGAGACCCCTTTTTTTCGGCTCCGACAACAGCGTGTTTTATTTCAGCACCGAGATGAAGGGCCTGGCAGCCCACGTGAAGTTCAACCTTCAGGAACTTCCCCCCGGACACGTCTACAGCACCAAGAGCGGCATGAAACCCTTCGCGCCCTTTTCGCCCCGGATTCCTCCCTTCGAGAATCTGAACCAGGCGGCCGGGGTTCTGAGGGAGCTTCTCATTGAAGCAGTAAGGAAAAGGATGGACGGCGTGGGCGGGATTTCCCTGAGCGGAGGCCTGGACAGTTCCATTGTTGCCGCCATTGCCAAGGAGTTCAACTCCCATTTGCACCTCTTTACCGGCACCATTGATAAAGCGCCCGGGCCCGACCTTGAGAATGCAAAGGTCATGGCCGAATTCCTGGGCATGGAACACCACATTTACCGGATCACGGATTCGGACATCGACAGTCTCCTCTCCGACGCCATCTGGTATCTGGAGAGTTTTGACGAGGACTGCATCAGCGGCTTTATTTCCAATTACTGCGTCTCCCGAATGGCCAAGGAGTACACGAATTGCGTCCTTGTGGGCGAGGGGGCGGATGAACTCTTCGGGGGTTATCGGATGGTGCTCAAGAATCCGAGGGTGAAGAACGCCGAGCAGCGCGAACGCCTGGCCCGCAGGCTTTTGGAGATCTCTTACAATACGGCGCTTCGACGCTTGGATCGAGCCTGGATGGCAAACGGCGTGCTTTACGAGACTCCGTTTCTGGACCCTGCGGTGGTGGCTTTCAGCCGGAAGATCCCCATGGCTTGGAAGATTTATGGAGAGAAGCAGGTGGAGAAATACGTTCTTCGGGAAGCATTCCGTGGAATGCTTCCCGACAGAATCATCGACCGGGAAAAGCTGCGGTTTTCCATGGGCGTCGGCACGGATGACGTGATGGACGAACTGGTTGCGCGGAAAATCGAACCTCGGGAAATGGAGAAACGGCCGAAAGCGGCCTATGGGCTGCCCTTTGCCTCCTTCAAGGAACTTTTTTACTACGATGAGTTTCTCCGGTTCTTTCCGGCCTCCTACGAGAAGCAGACGGTTCGTTGGGACCCCTTTAAATGAGCAGGCCCCATGCCCGGAGCGAATGAGCTCTCTACCAATTCAAATGGATACAAAAGGAGAGATATCATGCCATTTCCAAACCATTACAGATACGTAATCGTAGGGGCAGGGATTCACGGACTGAGTTCCGCCTGGCACCTGGCCAAGGAGTTGAAGTCCAGGAATCTCGGCACAGGAGAGGACATCGTGATCCTCGACAAATCAGGCATCGGCGGCGGGGCCTCGGGCATTGCCTGTGGCGTGATCCGCAACAATTACTACCAGGCGGCCATGCAGGAACTCATCGCCCACAGCGTGGACAAATGGGAAGAGGACGACCAGGGGTACGGCTACTACCCTGTAGGCTACATGCAGATCTCCCCGGAGCGCATGCACCAGGATGTGGGGGAAATTTACGAGCGGCAAAAGGAACTCGGCTATGATTCCGAGTTCATCGAAGGGGAAAAGGACTGCCGGAAGTACATGAGAGAAAAGGTTTTTGACGATTGGCAGGCTGAAAACATTACCTCCATCCTGCACGAAAAGCGGGGAGGGTACGCCCAGAACACCCGGGCCTTGTACAGACTAGCGGACAAGGCGGAAGCCGAGGGCGTAAGAATCCTCACCGGCGTGGAGGTCACGGATTTTGACATCAACGGCTGCCTAACCGCCGTGCAAACCCCCCGGGGCAACATTCAATGCGATTACGTGATCCTCGGGGCCGGCCCTTGGGCCGCCAATTTCTGGGAAATGCTCGGACTTCCGGACCGGATCCACATCAAGGACGGGCAAGGCAAGGTTCATCCGGACATCAAGATGTGGACCTACATGTGTCTGCAGGAAGGAACCCTCGGTGTTGAGCCCTCTTACGGCATGAACAATCAGGGCAAAATGCCGCCGGTCATCCACGTCGACACGGATGCCCCTCTTCAGTCCAGCGAAGACGGTTCCCTCATTACGGATGAAATGTGGGGCATCTACTACAAGCCGGATTTCCATTTCCGCGGTATTCAGGGAGGGGCAATGCCCTACGTGGTGGAAAAAGACAGGGTGGCTGTCGATCCATACGGGATCGATTCCCCGGATTTTATTGCCGGTCCGGAGTTCGCCCACATGTGGACCTCCGCCCTGGCCCATTGCCAGAAACGCTATGAAGATCAGTACCAACGATACAGGAAGGAACCTTCCGGCGGCCTGGGCGCTTTCAGTCCCGACAACTTTCCCGTCTTCGACGTGATGCGGCAGAACTGCTATCTCATTGCAGACTCCAGTCACGGCTACAAGATGATCGGCGTGGGAGACCTGGTGGCCAAGGAGGTCCTTGGGGAAAAGCAGGCCCTCCTCGAGCCTTTCCGCTTCGAGCGTTACCAGACGGGCAAGGTGCTGCCTGTGTCGAACAGCCCCTTTCCCTGGAGTTGAGCAGAACAGAAAGGAATGGATACCATAGAAACACAGTTCTTGGACAGAATTCATCGGGACGCCCTCAGCGTTCTGGAAGAGGTGGGCGTGAAATGCTCCTCTTTGGAGGTGAGAAAGATTTTTGAGGATACAGGGTTGGCCGCCTACGATGAAACTACGGGCCACCTTCACGTACTGTCCACTTTGGTGGAACAGGCCCTGGTTCATGCGCCCAAGAGGGAGCGGTACTGGATCCCGGAAAATGCTTTCGGCGTGGGCGGGACTGCTCCCTTCGTCTATGACGACGAATCAGGACAGCTCGTGGAACCCACTTTCGATCACCTCACCAGAATCGCCCGGATTGCAAATGAAGCAGACACGGTCGCGTTCATGGCAAGGGGCGTTTTGATCAAAAAAGCAGAAGTGAAGGTCATGAACGCGATCATTGAAAACTGCCGGAAACCCGTCTACGTCGCCGCCGTGACAGAGGCCGGGATCGAGCAGGCTCATGAAATTCACCGAAAACGGGGCGGCATCACCGTTCAGTTTTCCATTATCAACAGCCCCCTCAACCTGATCGAGAGCATGATTCCACCCTTCCTTTCATGCGCAAGAAAGGGCCTGCCCCTTTACGTGTCCACCATGCCCATGGCCGGCCTCTCCGCCCCCTACTCCATGTCGGGGCTCCTGACCTTGACCCACGCCGAGGCCATGTTCGGCCTGACCCTGGCCCAGCTTGTCCGTCCCGGCCTCACGGTGGTCCATGCGGGACTGCCTTCCATCGCCAACCTCCAGAACAACTACGCCGTCGATCTGGGTCTTACCTCTCACAACGTAGCCAACCTCCTCCTGGAAAAAATCAACGCCCGCCTCGGGCTTCCTTCCATCCAGACCGCCTGCACCACGGATCAGGAAAGGCCCAATGAGAAGTCGGAAGCCCAGGCGGTCACCGGCTACGCCCTGATGAAAAAGCACGGCTTTCACCAGATGCGCCATGCATTTGGATTCTTGAAGGAGCTCATCGCCTTTTCCATTGCCAAGCTGGAACGGCACATCGAGCTGTGCCGCGAAAGCGGCCCGGACAAAGCTCCTCCCCTTGAGATAGAACCTTACGACCCCGAGGGTTTCGAAACCATCAGGCGCAACGGCAGCCGAGCCAACTACATGCGGGACGACCACACCTTGAAGCACACAGGCCGGTCCTTTTTGAATTAGGGGGATACCATGAAAGTCGCCGCCTATCAGATGGAGCCCATCCTTCTGGACCTCAAGGGGAACCTTGAGCAGGTGATCACGAGGATCCACGAAGGAAAGGCAAAGGGCGCCGACCTTGTCGTGTTTCCGGAACTGGCCCTGACCGGTTACTTTTTGGGGCAGCGCTACCACGAAGTCGCCCTGAGGCTGGATTCCAAAGAGATCCGCCGGATCGCTTCGGCGACCAAAGGAAGCGCGGCCGTCGTGGGCTTTATCGAAGAGTCCCGGTCCATGAATTTTTACAACTCGGCTATCGTGGCGGTGGACGGGGAAATCCTTTTCGCGTACCGAAAGCTCAACCTCCCCAACTACGGGCTTTTCGAGGAGCGCAAGTATTTCTCACCCGGCAAGCGGGTCCCTGTCTTCAAGCTCCACGACTTCAACGTGGCTGTGTTCATCTGCAACGATCTCTGGCACCCTTCCTTGCCTTACCTCGGTGTCTGCCAGAAAGCCGACGTGTTCGTGACCATCTTCAACTCCTCTGAAGGATCCATGGGCACGGAATTCTCCAACATCGCGAGCTGGGAAATCATCAACACTTTTTATTCAAGGGTGTTCGGCATCTACAACATCAGCGTCAACCGGGTGGGCAAGGAATCCTGGGAGGAGAAGCTATCCGTTCTCGCCGCCGAAACAGCCCGCATCGCCAAGCCCAAAGTCCGCAAATCCATTCTTGCGGAAAAGCTCTCCTTCCGCTTCTGGGGGGGCAGCGAAATTGTTAACCCCTTCGGCCAGCAGATTGCAAAAGCGGCCCTCTACGAACCGGATGAAATCTTTGCCGAAATTTCAAAAGATCTCCTTCGCCGCAAGAGGATCCTCCTGCCCTACCTCCGCAATGACGATCCTTATTTCACACACCGCGAGCTCCAGAGAATCCTGTTCAAGGGCCGGGGTAGGGATTCTTAGAAGAGGTCAAGGTTCAGGGTTCAGGGTTCAAAGTTGACGAACTCGTGAGAAGTCCCCTCAATCGTCACTCCCGCGAAGGCGGGAGTCCAGAAGTGCTCGAAAAGACTGGATTCCCGCCTTCGCGGGAATGACAGGAAAAGGCATTTTCACCATCAAACATTGGCCTTGGGATTTATCGAAAGTATGGGGGCGACCCATGAACTATGCGCCGGCCTATTTCATCCTGAATGCTGAACACTGAACCCCTGAACACTTTCATTCCTTCAGCCACAATTCAAACCGCCGCCACCCGGCCGGGCTGAGTCCGAACTCCTCCCCGGCATCCAGAACCATGTCCGACAAGAACCCACCGTACCCCCTCTCTCCCAGGATGATGAGTCCCGGAACCCCTTCTGTGCCTTCCAATCGCACGATCACACACCTGACATCATGAATGGGCGCCTGGGCTCCACAGGGAACCACTTGCTCCGGAGCTTGAAGATCCACAGGGCTCAGTTTCCTCAAGAGCTCAAAGCACTCGGATCCCACCAGAGCGAAGGCCGCGTACCCGACGGCGGAAATGCCCGGCCCCTTCCATCCGGCTTTCGGTCCGGGGAGAGATCTCAAGGCGTCCCGGATGCGATCCAGTTCGAGATCGACATCGAACCCTGCGTCCTGCAGCGCGAGAAGCCCCGCTTCCGTGCCTTGCAACTCGATGGCTTCCTGCCGATCCAGCCCCAAGACCCGCCCGCCGCCGCCTCTGCTTCCGAATGGGCGAGGTTGAGATTCCCGATAGGTGCGAACATGAGGTTGAAATCGAGTTCTTTTGTCAGCAAAGGCCACAGCTTCAGGCCCTCCCTGTAGAGGGGCAGATTCTCCTTGCTCCGCTGGTTGGCCCGGGCGATGGCGGTGTTCCGGCCGCTTCCGCCGTATCCGATGTAGCGCCGCTCCACAACGGCCACATCCTTGATTCCATGATCCCGGGCCAGGAAATAGGCCGCGGCAAGGCCGTGCACGCCTCCCCCGACGATCACCACGTCGTAGCGTTCTTTCAGGGTTCGTCTGTGCCACATCTTTTCGTGCTTTCGTCGAAAGGGCGAAACAAGGCGAGAAATCATGGGGTTCTGTCAAGTCGGCGGGCCGGTTTTTCGGTTCAATCTTCGATGACCTTGGCCACGGCCACCACCTTTTCTCCTTCTCCGAGATCGATGAGCTTCACGCCCTGGGTGTTGCGGCCGATGACCGAGATCTCCGCCGCCCTG
>JAWOJI010000301.1:0-7175 GCA_046481735.1 Desulfatiglandales bacterium
CAAAATTGGAGCGGTTACGGCCAGAGAGCCGATTTTTCAGGGCTGCCGCAAAAAGCAGCTGCGTATCACATTCCTCTGAGGCCAGATAGTGAGATGATATGGCAAGTTACCGGTACCCAGCACCGTCAATTTCATGTCGCTTCAGGATCTTTTGCAGGGCAACCCTGGATATGCCCGACAACTCGGCCCCCTGGGAGACGTTCCCTTGAGTTTTTTTCAGTAGGGCGGTGATATATTTTTGCGTAAAATCATCAATGGCCCGATCTTTTGCCTCCTTATAGGCCTCAAACCTGCCGTTGACTTCAAAATCCTCGTAGCTTGCCTGGTCAGGCACAGGAACCAGCCGCGGTGGCTTTTCCAGGAAATTGAGGTCTTCCTGACTGATGATATCTTTGGCGGAGAACATCACCGCCCTTCGCACCACATTCTGCAATTCTCTGACATTTCCCGGCCAGGGGCGATTCATCAGGGCGGTAATCGCCCACTGGTCAAAGCGTTTGAGGGGGAGATTGAGTTCGCAGCACACTTTTTTGGCGAAATGCGCGACCAGCAGGGGGATGTCCTCGGCCATATCCTTCAAGGAGGGGGTGGTCAGGGTAACGACGTTGAGCCGGTAGAAAAGGTCTTCCCTGAATTGTCTGTCCGCGATCATCTTTTCCAGATTGAGATTTGTCAGGGCAATGATCCGCACATCGATCTTGATGGTCCTGGTCGAACCAAGAGGCTTGATTTCCCCCTCCTGCAGGACCCGGAGCAGTTTGCTCTGGATGGCAAAGGGGATGTCCCCGACCTCGTCCAGGCAGAGGGTGCCGCCGTTGGCCGCAGTAAAAAGGCCTTCCTGGTCCTGGTTGGCGTTGGTGAAGGCTCCGCGGGTATAGCCGAACAGCTCGGATTCGAGCAGGTGCTCCGGTATGGCGGGGCAGTTGACCATGATCAGGGGTTTGGACCTCCGTTCGCTCAGCCGGTGTATCGCCCCGGCAGTCATTTCCTTGCCAGTCCCCGACTCGCCCCTGACGAGGATGGTATAGTTCGACCTGGCGATGGTCTCCAGGTTCTTCTGGAAACGCAGAAAGGCTGGCGATTGGCCGATCAGTCCGCTGTTTTTGGTGTTGTCGCAGACCTGTTCCTTGAGGGTGTAATTCTCCCTGAGCAGCCTGCTGCGCTCGATCGCCTTGCTGAGGGTCCGGTAGATGAGCTCCTTGTCGAACGGCTTGGTGATAAAGTCATAGGCGCCCAGCTTTATCGCTTCGACTGCCGTGGCGATTGACCCGAAACCAGTCATCATCACGGCGGTGAGCCATGGATCCTTTGCCATCAGATGCCTGAGAAGATCAAGGCCGTTCATCCTCGGCATCATGATGTCAAGCAAGGCGAGATCGGCGGTATCCTTTTCAAAATAGGCGATGGCCTGTTCGGCATCCGGCAGGGTAACGATCTGCAGCCCCGGGAATTCGCGGCTGAGAAGTCGCTGCAGGCCGTTGCGCATATCGGTTTCGTCATCGACGATTACAAGTCGATTCTTGTTCATGATTTTTCTCCTTGTGCAGGCAGGGAAATGACAAATCGCGTCGGTCTTCCCGGCAGGCTTTCCGCGGTGATATCTCCGTTGTGGTCCTGGATGATCCCGTAGCTTACCGACAGACCAAGTCCCGTGCCTTGGCCTGGAGGTTTGGTGGTGAAGAACGGGTCGAATATTTTATCAAGGATATCGGCGGGAATACCCGGGCCGCTGTCTTCGACAACGATCTGTACCATGCGGCTGTCGTTGTTATAGCTGCTCAAAAAGGTGATCGTGCCATTTTCGCCGATGGCCTGGGCACTGTTGAGCAGCACATTCAGGAACACCTGCTTCATTTTATCGGCGTCGACGGTCACTATCGGGATTTCCCGGTCGAGATGAAGCGCGATATCGATCTGCTGCTTGCGGAACTGGCCGCCAACCATGAATGCCACTTCCTCGATAAGGGCGTTAACGGAAATCGGTTCCTTCACCGAGACGTGCTGGTGGGCGAATTTCAGCAGATCGGAGATGATAGTGCGGCAGTTTCCCGCATGCTTTTCGATGGTCTCCAGGTCGGCTCGGGCCTCAGGCGAGAGAGTCGGGTCGTCTTTGATGAGATCCAGATGGCAGAGGATGACACCCAGCGGGTTATTGATCTCGTGGGCGATGCCTGCCGCCAGCTGACCGATGGAGGCAATCTTTTCGGTCTGCTGAATCTTTGTCTCCATCTTTTTCCGCTCGGTGATATCCTTGACATAGCAGACAACGCCTTCGGTCTCCCGGTCGTCCACCCGGATGGGGTAGAAGTAGATGAGGAAGATCTCTCCGCCAGCCATCAGGATTTCCCGGCTTATCGGGTGATCGGGGAGGGCGATGAAGATATCCTCGCAGCACGCAAGAGGACAGCAGTCCCTATTCAGCAATTCAGCCGGCCGCCGGCCGATGATCTGGTCCATGGACAAGTTGTAGCGCTGACGGAAGGCCATGTTGACCACCTTGATCTTTCCCTTGCTATCCACCAGGACCACAGGATCGGTTATACCGTCGAAGACCGACTGCAGCAGATTCTTGCTCTTTAGGATCTCATCGGCATATTTCTCCAGGGTGTTTTGACTGCAGTGAATATGCTCGGCGATTGTCCTGGCGGTGGCGGTCAATTCATCGATCTCATCCATTGCCTGAGCGCTTTCGAATATGCTCCGGCCTTCGTCACCCTTGATGTTGGTGCGGAAAAAACTGAGGATAGTTCTGAGGTTCCCGGCGATATAACGATTGAAGAAGGTGCTTATGATGACAAAGACAATGAAGATCGACGGAACCACCCCGGCAAACAGGGCGATAGCAAATTTTTTGATCCGTTCGAGATTGAGATCGATGGGCATGCCGACGCCGACGACCCCGGAAATCTTGTCGGCCTCGTGGAAATACCCTATGGTTTTGCCGTAGAGCGCCGTCACTTCATCGGGGGCGTCTTCCGGACGGCCATGACAATTCAAACAGGATTTCTTGAATACCACCGGCTGAAATCGCATAAAATACTTTCTCGAATCGAGTTCGATGATACCCTGCCACTCCGCCATTTTCGGGTCTTTGCGGAAACGCTTGATCATATCTGCTTCAAGCGGATTGGCCTCGTATTCAGGATTTTTGGCATTCGTCGCCACCCGGCGATAGATAAAGCCGTGGGACTTCTTGTTGAAGTTTTCCATGATCATCCTGCTAATATAGGATGATGACATGGCTTCCAGAATGAATCTCTTGTCTCCAAGTTCGCGGTACATGGTCGGGCGGAGAACATCCTGGACATAATCCCGATTCGCCTCGATGGATTTCATGATCAGTTCGGTTTTTTCGAAGGCATTTTCTTCCAGGTTCTTCATCTCATGGTGATAGATGATGGACACAGTAATCCCTGAAAAGATGATAAGGATTGTCGCAAGGACGAAGAGGAAGCGGGTCTGGAAACCGGCATATTTCTTTCTGGTCTGGGGGGGCGTTCCGTAGTCGGTTGTCATGCGATCATGAAGATGTCTGGAAGATGTTCATTTGATGGCCGGGCTGAGGTCAATATCAATATCCTGCAATTCAAAATTAGTCTTTGTCTATTATTAAGCAAGATATTTTGCTGATTAAGGGAGGGTATGCCAAGCCGGAGTGGAGGTGAATGCCACAATTTACCAGATTAGCATGAAAATAAAAGGAAGCAGGTCCGAGGGCCTGCTCCCTTTCGATCTTTGCGGACTGCGGTGATCCCTGCTGGCCGGCTGAATTCTCTCCGCTTGGCAATTACTGCTGGCCGGGCATGACCAGCAGTACGTCGCAGGGCGGCTTTTTCGTCACCTTTGCCACCGCATTACGCATGACTTCCAGGCCGCGCGTAAACGGGTTGGACATGACCAGCAGGTCGTAGCCGTTGCGCGCTTCCTTGCAGATCTCCTCGACCACATCACCGGTCACGGTGAGAAGTTCGCCAGGGATGTCGGCAATCTGCTCCTGGTAGAGTTTGGTCGCCGTAACCGCGGCTTCTTCTTCCTGCGACAGCATGTAGTCCAGAAAACCGATCCTGGAACTACAGCCGGAAAGCCAGTCGTGGCCGGTGAACATTTCCCAGGTGGCGTCAATGACAAACAGGGCGTTGAGGGTTGCTCCCCGTTCGCGGGCCAGGCGCAGGGCCAGTTCCACGGCACGGGGATTGTCATCGAGAGCGAGAAGGATCTTCATCAGGGAAGGGTCCCTTTCTGGTGGGCGAGCTCGATAATCGTTTCCTTGCCCTTTTTCACCTTAGTCCCCGGTGTACCGGAGACCTTAAGCACCGTCCCGTTGGCCTTGGCGGTGAACTCCTGCACGGCTTTCTTCTCTTCCATTACGTTATTGACCCACTTCTTCTTGACCACTTCAAGGGAATACAGCTTGTCACCCGATTTCACGAGGCTTCCTTCATTGACGAAAATCTCCATCAACTTGCCATCCTGCGGAGGTTTAATGCTCACCGAAGGCACAATGAAGGCCATGTAGGTGAGGACGAAGACGACGACCAAGGCGGAGGCGAAAATGGCAGCCAGGTCCTCGTGCCTGTCGGTCTTGAATACTGTCAGGGATTTCTTTTTGTCGGACATGAATGTTCTCCTATTCTTGAATGCCTTAGAAGGCGCCTTCCTTCGGGATGAATGCCAGAATAATGATCAGGGCGAGGATATATTTTAACAAACCTGCGATGACGCCGATGCGCAGAGGCGTACCGCCAGCGGCTTTAATCTCACGCACATCGATATAGGCCCCAAGCCCGACCAAACCGATCCCGAAGATCCACGCCATGACCTAACGCATCAGGTGCAGGGTTTCCGAGCCTTCAGCACCAAGAAAATGCAGCGAAGAAAGCGCGGTCATACCAACAAAACCGATGACAAAAATGGGGAATTTGGAAGCGAGAATTGAGCCGAGACTGACATGCTCAGCGTCAGCTTCACCCTTCCAGTACCAAACGGTGATGAAAAACACTACGAAGGGGATGCTGATGACTCGCACGACGTTCCAGATTTCGCCGTAGGCCACGGCAGTCCCGGGGGCGAAGTTCGGGTTGAAGGCAAGGCAGGTGGCAAGCACCTGACCGGAATTGAGGATGCCGGTGCCGACCCAGGCTCCGAATTGGTAATCGGACAGGGAAAGGAGCTTACCGATATAGGGGCTCACAAACATGCTGGCGATACCGAAGCCGAGGATGGTGGCAATAGAAAGCGCCAGGTCCACGGGTTTTGCGCGCACCCCGGGGGCGGTGGCAACAGAGGCCGAGACACCGCAGACGCCACAGGCGGCTGCCATGACGGAGCTAACGGACCGGTCGGCGCTAAAGCGCTTACCCAGCCATAGAATGAATATGGCGGTGCCGAACACGAACGACGTGATCAGAACGATGGCAATGCCGCCGACCTTGAACAGCTTGTCGAAGGTGTACAGGGATCCGAGCATGATGACGCCGATCTTGATGAACAACCTGGTCGTACGGAATCCTTCCTCCGCCCAGCCGGGTATCTTGCCGGAGAACAGGATGTTGCGATAGAACATGCCGGTGAGGATTGAGAGCAGGATGTAGTTAAGGCTCATGACCTTGACGAGCCAGCCTTTGGTGCCGAACACAACGGCCTCGTTCATCCAGGGCTCCACATACATTCGCAGCACGTACAACGTGCCGACCATGACGGCCAGGCCTGGGGCGATCGCCAGAAGTTTGCCGAAAATGCCTTTGTCTTCCATTGCAATTTCCCTCCTTGGGTAAAAACGTTTATATCCGGGTACAGACCCGGACGATTAATGTGTTACTGCCAGATACGCCGCAAAAGATGGATATGTCCTCCTCCATTTATTTTTTGTCTGTTGCGGTTTCTCTTTTCCATGGGACATCCTTGAGTACTCTTTCAGGACCTTCCCCTGTATCCGGGGAAATACCGTGAAAATGGATTTGACACAGAGTTTGCAAAGGCAATGCCAGGCTAATTTAAAAATTTAGCTGCCCTGCCTGAGAAAGGACTTGGTTTAAAAACAGCTAGATAGATGAATTCTGGAAAATGATGATGGCAAGGTTAATCCGAGCTTTAGGGGAGAGAGGGTGCTATCTTGTTGAAGCAGTGTTGCCGCGAGTTTGCAGTTTCTTGGATATGCTGGCTAAATTACGTTTTCCGAACTGGGTTGTGATACGGGTGAGGCCGAACTCACAGGTTTTGGCGGTATTATTTTTTTGAGTTGGGCTGGTGATACTGCAGATGAAAATCGACTGCCTGTGAAACTTTCATTTTGCACCTCCTATGTGCTGGTTAAATGGTAGGAAAGATCGACAGTTCATGATACCCCAAAATAGGAATGGTGGTTGGTGTCATGGATGGGCATATCAGGAATAATCCTATTTTCTGAAATTCAGCCGATACTCATGCTTGCCTGTGAACATCCCTCCTCCTGGAAAGCTTCATGGAAGTCCAAGATAAATCAGGAACTATCTTCACTCCAAAAACATCATTCTTTTTTGTCTCAGCAGAATTCGACAGGAGGTGTTTTAAAATCCTCTAACCCATCAGTTTGAGTTTGCTCATTGAAAAAATCTTTGATTTCAACAAGAACAACCAGAGCATCATTATTCCAATTTCAGTATCACTCAATACATTGAAATTATATCTTATTTGCGGAATTCTATGATTTGTATCGTTCGAGTTGGGAAATGATTGCCCTTTGTGGCGGCGGTTATCCCCGAAAAAACACCCTTGACTATATATAAAACAGACGTTACATAAATATGCAACATATGATACATTTCTACGGTGCTCATTTATCAGAGGAGGAGAGAGTGCATGAAAGAAGATGATGAATTCAAATGGCTATTGTTCTTTTATTCTATACCGGCAACTCCTGTAAATAATCGAGTCAAGATCTGGCGTAAACTGCAGAAAACCGGTGCTGTACAACTCAAGGGAGGCGTTTATATCCTGCCGGACAAAGAGGAACACCACGAGGTCTTGCAGTGGATGCTGGCCGAACTGCCTGGCCTGAAAGGAGAAGGAGTTCTGGTCAAAACCGACACCATTGAACCCTTACAGCCGAAAGAAATAGTCGCTCTCTTCAACGAACAGCGACAGCCGGAATACAAGGAGATTATCAGGAAAATTGAGGATTTCTCCGGCAGAATTCG
>JAWOJI010000010.1:0-3198 GCA_046481735.1 Desulfatiglandales bacterium
CAGTGATGCAAGAAGGCGGTCAGCTAACCGATGCATACAGATTTGCTATTCGCTCCTATATATGAAGTCCGCTCTCGCAGATTTTATATAACGCCCCTTAGAAGCTCTTTCTCCTTACGGTGTACCGTAATGCCGTGCGCCCCGCCTATTCATTTCTCAGCATCACATACCTGTTGAATATGACCCTCTCATAAAGACGACATAGGAAACAGGCAGTGTTTTTCGGGAGGCCTATGTCGCGAAGACGGCAATAAACGTGGAGGGGGTTGAGGTAGTGTTTGAATGCAGGGCTCATGTTGTACCTCGGCTCAAGGCGCAGGCAACTCGGAAGAGGTTATCAGCCAAAGACCCACACAGACGAGAGCGTTGATTCCCACCGGCTTCGCCGTAAGCGTAGAGGGTTTTGTGAAAGCTGAATGGGGGTGGGAAACCCCAACCCCTCTCATGAATCCCCTACAACTTCTTGATTAAGTTTCTCCTGCCCAACCCAGCCAGCCAGATCAAGCCGAAGCCCAGAAGAAGCATGGTTGCAGGTTCGGGGGCATGCACGTTGAAATCCTGTTTTGATTCTTTCGTCGCAAGTTGGAACTCGGAGGCGTCGAAATTTGTCCAGAATGAATCAGTGTTTTTGAGCGCAGTATTTGCCCTTCCTTGTGCGAGTAAAGATTCCGAACTGCTCGCGGCTTCCTGCCATGTGAGATCACCATCTGGAGAATTCACAAGCTGGTATTCCCTGTGCGCATTCTTCGGCGAAGCGTCCCTTCCGTACTGAATCCAGAATGTGTAACTCTCAGTGCCGTTAAACCTGTTGAGATGTGGTCCAGCCAGGGAGGTCTTGTCACCAAATGTACCCAAATACGGGCTTACTTTTTGGGCCGGTTCCACCCGTAAGGAGCTCAGCGTGATCTTCTCAGATGTTGCAAACGCAGTAGCGGCGCACAACATAAACCCGATCAGTATGGTTAAGAAAGCTTTTTTCATGATCCAATTCCCGTTATCAGAATCCAATAAAGAGCGCGAAGCTCAAAGCGCGGGTAAACACTCCATCATCATTGCCAGGGAAAAGCTTGGCAGGACTTGCTTTTCTTAGAGCAAGGGGCGTGCCAGGAAATTGGAGAAAAGCTTGCGGCAAACAAGGATTTTTTTATAATGTAATATCAGCTAGTTACATGCATGGGTCGGGAAGTGTGGACGGTTTGAAAGAGGCTGGACTTGGAGATGTAGGAAGTATGGATTTGCTTACCACTGAAGTGGGCATTGGTTTGCCAGGAAATGGCAAATATTTACACACTCAAATTACCGTAACAATGGAAAATGGATGAAGTAGTCCATAACAATGCAGCCCAAAGCTCAAAGGTGAATGCTGAAAGCCTCCCTCTGTGCCAATATGAGTGACACGCCTGCCATGTATCAGGGATCACAATGTGGCGGGCGCATCTCACTGGAAGAAGTCAAGCAGGGATTTTTGGGTAAAGGCCGCGGGAACTGTCGAAAAGAAAATTGCGGGTTACGGGTTTAGCCTGAAGGCTTCGATGCGAGTCAGGAGGGTTTTGTAGCTCACGCCCAGGACCTCGGCGGCCCGCTTCCGGTTCCAGTGGGTCTTTGCCAAAACTTCGAGGATGGCATTTTTCTCCGCCTCGGCCACGTAGTCGCCGCTCACTTTCTTTAAAGAAAAATCCCTTTGCCGAATGAGCTGCTGCAACTTGTCATCCCCCCACGCAGGAAGGGGCACAGCCTGCTCCGCATCCGCCGCTTCGTTTCTGAGTTCCGTGGTTTCAGGCGCCATTTCCCGGAAAATGAAACTCCAATCCCTGAGTGCCACGGCTCGGCGCACCGTGTTTTCGAGCTCCCTCACATTGCCGGGCCAGTGATATACCTTGAAGTGCCCGGCCACCCTGCCGGGCACATCGAGCAAGCTTTTCCTCAGCTCCAGGCTGTATTTGTTCAGGAAATAATGGATCAGCAGGGGAATATCCTGTTTTCTTTCCCTCAGAGCAGGGGCCTTGATATGGATCACGTTGAGACGATAGAAAAGGTCTTTCCTGAATTCCCCTTGCTTTACTTTCTTCCGTAGGTCCGAATTGGTGGCGGCCACGACGCGGGCGTCCACGGTCTTGTCATAGATCCCGCCGAGCCTCGCAAAGGCCTTGTCCTCCAGGACCTGAAGAAACTTGGCCTGAACCGCAAGAGATAGATCGCCGATTTCGTCGATGAAAAGCGTTCCCTCATGGGCAAGCTCCAGTCGGCCGGGCTTGTTTCTGTGAGCCCCGGTAAACGCGCCCTTCTGATAACCAAAGACCTCGCTTTCAAGGAGCTCATCCGGCAAGGCCCCGCAAGTCACCTTCACAAGAGGGCCGGCGCTCCGGAGCGAATGGTAATGAATGGAGCGCGCGATCAGCTCTTTACCTGTTCCGGTTTCGCCTGTGATCAGCACGGTGATGTCCTTGGCGGAAACGACCTGAATTTTCTGTTTAATGGCCCTAACTTCCTCACTCTGGCCGATGAGGACAGGGTAGTCGAGACGCACCCCGTATCTGACCCTGTGCCTGGCGGCACTTTCCATGGCATCGTCCAGTTCCTTGTCCCCTGCCTCATACCGGACGGGGTGGATGCCCTCAAAAGGCACTGCTTCAACGTTCAGGAAGGGAACGCTCTCATGGGACACGAGGATGGCCATGGAAGGATCGATGATCTTCATTTTGTGCATGGACTTAAAACAAGTGTCCATGTCCAGGGACGGTCCCAGAATGGCGATGTCAGGCTTCAGTGCCGCGATCTCTTCCACGGAGGACGCAGGCTTAGCCACGATGCATCGGCTGAAGCCTTTCGCCGTCACTTTCTCCGCCAACCCGGCCGCAACACCGGGTTCAGAGTCCACGATGAGGATGGTTAAGGAATTGGACATAAAAACCTCAGAAGAAGGTAGAATACAGGAGACAGTCTAGTGCGGTGTCTCAAAAGTTCTGCACCTGTAGATGGCAATCTTAGATCCTTGAATTGAGCTTCCTATTTAACCCACTTCCTGGAGACACGCAAATTCGAAGCACGAAATCCGAAATCCGAAACAATCTCAAAACTACAATGTCCAAAATCCAAAACAAACCGCAACTAAACCAGGTTTTCTTTTGTTTTGATCATTCGAATTTGTTTCGAGTTTCGATATTCGGATTTCGAATTTAGAGAATCCATCCGGTTTTC
>JAWOJI010000093.1:0-8428 GCA_046481735.1 Desulfatiglandales bacterium
CCCTGCCCATCCTTCTGAGAGTCCCATCCTTCGGTTCCTTTGGAGAAGGGGTGATCCACGGGTGGGCCATGGCGGCCTCCCGTCTGGGAACCTTCCTCGCTCTGCCTCTCGATCAAGTGAGGGGAAAGACGAAAAAGTTTCTTCCCAACCTCATGCCGATCCTTGCCGATCGGGGGAGCATGCCGGCAAAGGGGTTCAGGGCCGCGAGGCTGATCGAGGCGCCTCCCCCGGAAGGGGAAGGGCCGGACGCATTCGAAGATTCGTTCCCCTCGGCGCTCCTTTCGGTCCGTCTCCCCATGGTAAAGGGAGTGGAGGAGCAGGCCGTGCGGACCGCCTCCTCGGGGGCGCCTTTGATCCATCTTGAGGCGAGCTGCGACGGAAGTTCTGTGGATGACCCTGCCCTGCCCATGAAAGATGTGATCCTCTCTGTTCACAGGGCTCTGGTAGAAGGCGGGGTGAGGGACGAAGTCACGCTTCTTGCGGGCGGCGGCATTGCCATGGCCGAGCACGTGGCCAAAGCCCTGATCTGCGGGGCCGATGCGGTCATGATCGATTTCCCCATTCTCATCGCCTTGGAATGCCGGATGTGCCGGCGCTGCACCCGAGGGCTTTCGTGCCCTGTGGAAATTGAAAAGGCTCGTCCCGCCTGGGTTGCAGCAAGGGTTTTCAACCTTCTCGGCGCATGGCACAACCAGCTTCTCGAACTCATGGGAGCTATGGGAATCAGGGACGCTCGAAGGCTGAGAGGCGAGACCGGCCGCGCCATGTTCTTCGAGGATCTGGACGAGGCCGTCTTCGGATCGATGGGCGAGGTGAAAGAAGGCTATGAACTTGTCTAAGGATCTTCCGGTGGCGGTTCCGGCGCTCTCGCGATTCCGGAATCCCATTGCCAAGTACCGGTTTTACAGGAGCAAGGAGTGCACGGCCTGCGGCCGGTGCGTTGAGGTTTGCCCCTATCACGTCCACGAGATCAGGCGGGGCCGGGTGCTAACCAGGGGCGCCCATCGCTGCGTGGGCGTGGATTGCCCGACGCCCTGCGACCGGGAATGCCCGGTGAAGGCTCTGACATTGAAAAGGAACCCCACCTTTGACACGCTCGGCGATTTCAGGTGGCCCCCGGATCTTCTGGCGAGCACCTGGCACATGGCTGAGACAGGATCGGTCCCGGCAGGCGGGCTTGAGTACCGGGTCGGGCTGTCGGGTGGAGGATTTGACAAGCTCCGGCTTCAGATGCCTTCAAGAATCGCTGGGACAGCGGATCCGGACATCGACATGGGTGTGGAATTAAACCGCAGACAGGACAAAGCCCACAAGATCAGGATCAGCGTCCCCTTTTACGGCGGCGGCATGTCCTACGGGTCCGTCAGCATCACGACCATGTTGAGCCGCATCAAGGCCGCCGCCGCTCTGAACACCTTCTGCTGCACAGGAGAAGGGGGATACCCGGATGAGTTGAAGCCCTATGACGAGCACGTGATCACTCAGGTTGCCACAGGTCTTTTTGGGGTGAGGGAGGAGACCATCCAAAGGGTGAGAATCGTGGAATTCAAGTATGCCCAGGGTGCGAAGCCCGGCCTGGGAGGGCACCTGCTCGGAGACAAAGTCACCGCAGGTGTGGCGCGCATGCGAGAAGCGGTGGTGGGACGCCCCCTGTTTTCCCCATTCCCCTTTCACAGCGTTTATTCCGTGGAGGACCACAAAAAGCATGTGGACTGGATCAAGGCCATCAACCCGCAGGCCCTGGTTTCAGTCAAGGTGTCAACCCCTACGGACGTGGACATGGTGGCGGTCGGGAGCTACTACGCCGGGGCCCACATCATCCACCTGGACGGGAGTTACGGTGGGACGGGTGCTGCGCCGGACATCGCCAAAAAGAACATTGCCATGCCCATTGAATACGCCGTCCCCAAGGTCCACCGATTCCTTCAACAGGAAGGGGTCAGGGACAAGATTACGGTCATTGCCAGCGGCGGCATCCGCACTCCCCACGATGTGGCCAAGATCATCGCCCTTGGAGCGGACGGGGTCTGCACGGGCACGGCGGATCTGGTAGCCCTGGAGTGCATTCGCTGCCACAACTGCGAAAGCGGCCGGGGGTGTGCTCGAGGCATTGCCACCACGGACGAGGAACTCATGAAATTGATCGACCTGGAATGGGGCGCCCGGAGAATCATCAACCTGTTTCTAGCCTGGCGGGGGGAGCTGGTGAAAATCCTGCAGCGGCTGGGCATGAAAAGTGTCAGAGAACTGGTGGGCCGCACGGATTGCCTGGTGCATCCGGATTACATGAAGAAGGAATAGTGGAATGCTGGGTGGATGGCGGAAGGTGGTAGGATGGGTTGAGTGCATGCGAAACCCATCATGAAGTGAAATCATAGAGACATCAGGTCGCATTGATGAACAAAGAAGAAATCATTGAACGTGTTATTCGGTCCAGGAAAAGCTTGACGGAAGACATTTCCTTCCCCCGGCGCTTTGAAACAGAGGCCGAGGGCGGGTGTGGAGTCACCGGTTTTGCCTGCTCCATCCCGGTGAGGGGCAAGCACATTTTTGAACCCTCCAGGCAGATGCACAACCGGGGGAACGGCCGGGGCGGCGGGATCGCAGCCATGGGTTTCGATCACCGGATGCTGGGCGTCTCTCACGAGATGCTTGAAGAGGACTACATCCTCCAGATCGCCGTGCTGGAGGAGGGTGTCATGGACGAGGTGGAGCGGCGGTTCATCGAGCCCTGCTACAGGGTGGATTTTTCCGAGCGAATCCCACACATTGAAGATTACAGGGATATCGCCGGCCTGGGTGTGCGGCCCCCGGAGGTGTGGAGATACTTTGTCCGCGTCAAGCCGGATGTCCTGAGCGGCTTTATGTCCCGAAAAGGGTTGGAAGGCTTGGATCTGCGGGACGGCGAAGACGAGTTTGTCTACCAGAACAGCTTCCGTCTCAACAAAACCTTTTACGACGCCTACGGCAAGCAGCAGGCTTTTGTGGTATCCCACGGCAGGAACTTCTTCATATTGAAGATCGTCGGCTATGCGGAGCAGGTGGTCCAGTACTACAAGCTGGACGATTTCAAGGCCAACATCTGGATCGCGCACCAGCGCTATCCCACCAAAGGAAGGGTCTGGCATCCGGCCGGGGCCCACCCCTTCATCGGGTTGAATGAAGCGCTGGTCCACAATGGGGATTTTGCAAACTACCATTCCGTGGCGGAATACCTGAGGCAGAGAAACATCCACCCCCTTTTCCTGACGGACACGGAGGTCTCGGCTCTTCTCTTCGACCTGTACAGCCGCACCTATAGGTACCCGCTGGAGTACGTCATAGAGGCCCTTGCACCGACTATGGAAAGGGACTTTGACCGGCTTCCCGAAGAAAAACAGAGAATCTACAGGGCGATCCAGGCCACCCATATTCACGGCTCTCCGGACGGCCCCTGGTTTTTCATTATCGCCAGGAACGACACGGCCAAAAGGCGTTTGCAACTCATCGGCATCACGGACACCGCCATGCTCCGACCCCAGGTCTTTGCCATTCAAGACGGGCAGGTCCAACTGGGGCTCATCTGTTCCGAAAAGCAGGCGATCGACGCCACCCTTCGAAGCCTGTCCGATGAGGACCCCAGGGTGGGGACTGTGGCGGATCGCTACTGGAACGCCCGGGGAGGAAGTCACACGGACGGTGGATCCTTCATCTTCAACCTGGAGGGGAACGGTGCAGGATCTCTGGAACGCAGGCTGAGCTGCCTGGACAAGTTCGGCCGGGAGGTGACGGTCGATGCAGAGCAAACCCCCTACCTGCCGGGCCGGGTGTACTACGTGGTCGACGAAGGGAATCAAGAAAGGTTCCAGATTTCCGATTTCTTCGAGCTCCAGCGGCCCGACCTTCTCTTCCACTACCTGAGAGAGGGCGTCAAGTCGTGGGATTACGCGGATTTCATGGAGTGCCTCAAGGAGATCCGATCCTGGGCGCTCAAAGGGGATGCTCATCTCGAAGTCGCCCTGGAAGCCTTGACGGGTTTGCTCGACCGGCACTATCCAACCTACGACAAGAAGAGGCGCTCCATTCTCCAGATGGTCGGCAAAACCCTTGAAAACATTTTTCGGCGCCTGCCTTCCCTGGCGCCGGATCCCCCAAGAGAAGAAAGGCGGCCGAATGCACGGGGCGGAAGCAGGTCCTCCTACCGTCTGATTGACTGGGAGACCCGCGGTTTTTTCAGGGGCCCCGATTACCATGAGAAGGTTCTTGTCATCGATGCCTCGCTTTTCCCTCCCGAGGGAGACCAGTGCGACAGCCGGCTGATGGGCGAGGCTTTTTTTCGGGGCTGGAGGCGCTTTATCGTGTTCGGGCTCAAGGGTCAGCGCTTTCACGGTTGCGGATTGGGTCCGGAGACGGGCGGCGTTCGAATTGACATTTACGGCAATTCAGGGGACTATCTCGCGTCGGGGATCGACGGCATGTCCATCCACATGCACGGCAATGCTCAGGACCAGGTGGGCCAAATCATGAAGTCGGGGAAGCTCGTCGTTTACGGAGACGTGGGCCAGACCTTTCTTTACGGTGCCAAAGGAGGGGAGGTCTATGTCATGGGGAACGCCGCCGGCAGGCCCCTGATCAACGCGGTTGGGAGGCCTCGTGTGGTGATCAACGGAACCTGCCTGGATTACCTGGCGGAATCCTTCATGGCCGGCGACCCTCTGAACGGGGGAGGGTTTGTGGTCCTGAACGGGCTTCAATTCGACGGCAGCGGGCGTGTCGTGCCACAGGATACCCCCTATCCGGGGTCCAACCTTTTTTCTTTGGCATCCGGGGGTGCGATTTACGTGCGCGATCCCCTGAGAAGAATCGAGGAGGAGCAGTTGAACGGAGGGGAGATCGTCCCCCTGGAGGAAAAGGACTGGGAGTTGATTCTTCCCTATCTCGAGGAGAACGAGCGCCTCTTCGGGATATCCGTTGAGGAAGATCTTTTGAGGGTTGAAGGGAAAAGGGCGGATCCGGTGGAAGTGTTCCGCAAGGTACGACCCCAATCCAGTCAAGATCTTGACAAAGACGGCCTCGAAGAGTGGGAGGAATGAGATCGTTGAACACGGCTGATGGCGCCCGGTGGGATATCGAATGGGAAAAGACGATGTGAAAAAAGCACTGCTCGCACTGGAGGACGGCAGGGTCTTTAAAGGCCGTTCTTTTACCGGGGACGGGGAGGCCGTGGGCGAGATCGTGTTCAACACGAGCATGTCCGGCTACCAGGAGATCCTTACGGATCCCTCCTACTGCGGGCAGATGGTCTCCATGACCTACCCTCTTGTCGGGAACTACGGGGTCAATGATCAGGATGTGGAGTCGGACCGGATTCAGGTGAGGGCCCTGCTGGTCAAGGAATACCAGCCTGTCCCCAGCAATTGGAGGTCTCAGAAATCCCTTGCCCGATACCTTCGCGAAGCCGATGTGCCGGGAATCGAGGGCATCGACACGCGGGCTCTCACAAAGCACATTCGGGAAGCCGGCGCCATGAGGGCCGCTCTTTCGACCCTTGACCTCAACCCAGACTCGCTGGTGGAGAAGGCGAGACGGTCCCTGTCCATGGAAGGGGCCGATCTTGTGCGGGAGGTCACGTGCCGGGCGCCCTTTCTCTGGAGCGGAGGGAAAAGAAGGGAGGTTCTCGGCGGTCTTGACCGGTTCCAGTGGCCTGAGGACGGAGGCAAACGGCGGGTCATCGCGATGGACTACGGGGTGAAGTACAACATCCTGAGATCGTTGGAGAGCAACGGGTGCACCGTCCTGACCTTGCCTGCCACAACGGGTTCGGAAACCATCGACCGGCTCGATCCGGACGGCTTGTTCCTGAGCAACGGGCCGGGCGACCCTGCGGCCGTCACCTATGCGGTGGATGCCGTTCTCAGCCAGATCGGGAAAAGGCCTGTCTTCGGCATCTGTCTGGGGCATCAACTGGTCGGGCTTGCTCTTGGCGGGAAGACCTTCAAACTCAAGTTCGGCCACAGGGGCGCGAACCAGCCGGTGAAGGATCTGGAAACGGGCAAGGTGGAGATCACCTCCCAGAACCACGGCTTTTGTTTGGACATGCGGTCCTTGAAAGATCCCGACGTTCATCTGAGCCACGTGAACCTCAACGACGGCACGCTCGAAGGGCTGCTGCACAAGAAGCTCCCGCTCTTTTCCGTGCAGTACCACCCGGAAGCGGCTCCCGGGCCCCGTGACGCCGCGCACCTTTTCCGCCGTTTCGTCAGCATGATGGAAAAAAACAGTGGCAGGTGAGAAATGAAAAGAAGGGTTCAGCGTTCAGAGTTCAAAAGCGAGTTTCTTCCATCCACCCCTGAACACTGAACCCCTGAACGCTGAACACACGAACGGCGAATGACAAACAGCAAGTGACCGGCAACCTGCAATGAGCGGGCGGCGAAGCCGCCCTTCATAAAATCGTGGAACGATTTTATATGCCCAAACGCACGGACATCCAAAAGATCCTCATCATCGGCTCCGGCCCCATCGTGATCGGCCAGGCGTGCGAATTCGACTATTCGGGAACCCAGGCCTGCAAGGCCCTCAAGGAGGAGGGCTACGAGGTGGTGCTCATCAACAGCAACCCGGCTACGATCATGACCGACCCGGAATCGGCTCACCGGACCTACATCGAACCCATTACCCCTGAGTTCCTGGCCAAGGTCATCGAGCGGGAAAGGCCCCAGGCGCTTCTGCCCACGCTGGGAGGCCAGACGGGTTTGAACACGGCCGTGAAGACGGCCCAGGCGGGCGTGCTGGACCGGTTCGGCGTGGAGATGATCGGCGCTTCTCTTCCGGTCATCCTCAAAGCGGAAGACCGGGAAAAATTCCGCAACGCTATGGAGAGCCTCGGACTGCGCGTGCCGAGAAGCGGGATCGCGAGAAATCCGGACCAGGCGAAGGAGGTGGCGGAGAGGATCGGCTATCCCTTGGTCATCCGCGCCAGCTTTACCCTCGGAGGCATCGGCAGCGGCATCGCCTACAATCGGGAAGAGATGGAGTCGCTCGCCGGCGCCGGCCTGGATGCCAGCATGATCTCGGAAATCATCATGGAGGAGTCCCTCGTGGGCTGGAAAGAATTCGAACTCGAGGTCATGCGGGATTTCAAGGACAACGTGGTGATCATCTGCTCCATCGAGAATTTCGATCCCATGGGCGTCCACACGGGGGACAGCATAACCGTGGCCCCCGCCCAGACGCTCACCGATCGCGAATACCAGGACATGCGGGATGCAGCTATCTCCATCATCCGGGAGATCGGCGTCGAAACCGGGGGTTCCAACATCCAGTTCGCCGTGCACCCGCTGACCGGAGAGATGGCGGTGATCGAGATGAATCCCAGGGTTTCGAGAAGCTCGGCCCTGGCTTCCAAGGCAACGGGATTTCCCATTGCCAAAATCGCGGCGAAACTTGCCGTCGGCTACACGCTCGATGAACTCGCCAACGACATCACCCGGGAAACGGTCGCCTCTTTTGAGCCGACCATCGACTACTGCGTGGTCAAGATACCGCGCTGGGCCTTCGAGAAATTTCCCGGGGCCGAGGACCGGCTGTCCACTTCCATGAAATCCGTGGGCGAGACCATGGCCATCGGCCGAACCTTCAAGGAGGCCCTCCACAAGGCCGTGAGATCCCTCGAGATCGGCAGGTTCGGCCTTCTCGGCGATTCCCCGAACAGACCGGAACGGTCTGCGGATCTCAAGGAGATTGAGCAGGGTCTCCTGAATCCTCACTCAAGGAGGCTTTTCTGTATCGCCGAAGCATTCCACAGGGAACTCCCCCTGGAAAGGGTGTACGAACTCACTCGAATCGATCCGTGGTTTCTGCACCACATCCAACAGATGGTGGCTATGGAACGGCGCCTGGAAACCCTGGCCCTGGAAGGGCTTTCCCCTGAGCAGTGGGACCGGGATTTCCTGAGAATGGTCAAGGAACACGGGTTTTCAGATGTGCACCTTGCCCGGCTCTTTACCATGGACGAGGAAGCCTTGAGGAACATCCGGCGGAACAGGAACGTCAAGCCGGTCTACAAGCTGGTGGATACATGTGCGGCTGAGTTCGAAGCCTACACCCCCTATTACTATTCCACCTACGAGGAGGAGAACGAGGTCCGACCTTCGAACAGAAGAAAGGTGCTCATCCTCGGGGGGGGGCCCAACCGCATCGGCCAGGGCATAGAGTTCGACTACTGCTGCGTGCAGGCCTCCTTTGCGCTCAGGGAAATGGGGATCGAGAGCATCATGGTCAACAGCAATCCCGAGACGGTGAGCACGGACTACGACACCTCGGACAAGCTCTACTTCGAGCCCCTCACCAGGGAGGATGTGCTGAGCATCATCGAGCAGGAGGCGCCGGAAGGCGTAATCGTTCAGTTCGGGGGCCAGACCCCGCTCAATCTTTCGGTCCCTCTGGC
>JAWOJI010000103.1:0-4834 GCA_046481735.1 Desulfatiglandales bacterium
ACCGGAGCTTGTCGAGTTCGTGATTGAGTTTATCCAGAAGCCCGAAATCTTCTTTGCGATGTCTTTCGAAAGACGCAACGAAATCGAAAACCAGATGGACGCAATTCTATCTTCTTTTGAGCAATGATAATTCAATCACCACAACAGCTTCAACGGTGCTGATCCAAGATGTCTTTTATAGGAGGAGACGAAATGAATGCAACCAAGATTGCGGCAATTGTGCTCATCGTGGCCGGTGTTCTTGGGCTGGTGTACGGCGGCTTCAGCTACACCAAGAACACCCATGAGGCGAAATTGGGCCCCCTCGAGCTGTCGGTAAAGGACAGGCAGAGGATCAACGTCCCTGTGTGGGCCGGGGTTGCGGGGATTGTGGTAGGCGGCGCGCTCCTGCTCTTTTCGAGAAAGAAGGGCTAATTGCAATTCACGCGCACGGGGGAGAAAGCAGCTCAAAATGAGAAGCGAGCGGTCAAAGGAAGCATTCGAAATGGATACACATGTTCAGCAAAGTGAGAAAGGGAATCACCATCCGTATTGAAACATTCGAAGCTCGAATGCAGGAGGAAACATAATGAATGAGAACATTCGAGAAAATGACCTGATGAAGACGGAAGTCAGGTGTGACGTATGCAGGAAAACCTTTGCTGCGTCTGAAGCAGACACACGCTGCCCCGAGTGTAGAATCGGGAGAATTCGTATCATGGAGAAGGCCGCGTAGATCGAAATATCCGCAAGCTGAAACGTCATCCAAACACCAGCTACCCGGGACTTTTTCCCGGCTTTCGGGAAATTCTCCCGGGAAAATGAGCGATCTCCCCATAGACAAACCAGCCAAACAGAGGAAATGATATAAACCGTTCCGCCGGGATCTCGCCTTCGCACCTCCTTGCCGTTGAGAAAGTCGTTATCCGCATGGGGGGTACGTGTGGCTGAGGATAAGAAGTCCGCTCAACAGCGGGTTTTAAGGCTTTCTTGATTTGAAAGGCAAATCTTACATTCAAGAGAGGTGACTTATGAATCGCACAGGCAAACCTCTGCAAAGAAGGGGAGAGAGGAATGTGTTTTGCCCTCACTACAAGGATTGTCTGGATCATGCAGTGAGCGAGTCCTGGTCCTATTGGGCTTGTGGGGATTGCCGGCACAAGCTTGATCAGGGGGCCAGGCCTGAAATGCGCATGATAAGGACAGATTCGATTGAACATCATGATTTAAGATTGAGGCTCTGATCAGCCTTTCCATGCGCTTTGCGGAGGCACCCTCTCGGAAGGCTTCCCAATGCTTTTGGTTCAAGCTTAAAGGAGACCAACCATGTATTTCGCGTTAAGTGTAGCCTTTTTGCTTCTCCTGGGACTTGTCGTCACCAGCGTGCAGAACAGCATGCCTTTGGAGTTGAAATTCATCACCTGGAATATTGAGATGTCGCTGACGGCCTTGATTCTTTATTCTTCTCTGATCGGCGGGGCTATCGTGGCGATTCTTGCGGTACCAAAGCTGGTGAGAAAATCGCTCGATGCAAGGAGCTTGAGCAGGGAGATATCCAATTTCAAGAGCAAGATAGCGGAATTGGAAAAAGGGCATAGTGGCGGATCTTAGGTGGAGAAGGAGTGGAGTGTCTCGACTATCGCTTGTCACCTCGGCCCTTCGACTGTGCACAGGATAAACCCGCTTGGCGGGCAAATTCAGACCGGGGTCCGGAACTCCTTGGTTTTCCTGGATTCCGGCCTGCGCCGGAATGACGAAAAATCCCGCCGCCTTGATGCTCAGGTCTCCGTGTTCATGAAGCAAGAGGAGTTTGCATATGCCGCCCGATGGGGGAAAAGAGCCGCTGGAAGATTTAAAAGATAAGCTTCGTTCCCTCTTCGGCAACAAGCAGCGCCAGAAGGATAAGAATGGCTTGCCCCCGAAGGCTCGCTTCAGCATCTGGTATTTCCTGGTGGCCTTCCTTCTTTTTTCCTACCTTCAGCAATCCTTTTTTTCTGCAAAAGTGGAGACCATCCCTTACAGCCAATTCAAACAATACGTAGCCGAGGGTTCCGCAGATGATTTGACCATAGGCCCGGAGAACATCACCGGCACGCTGAAATTTGGAGAAAGAGAGCCGGACCAAAGGTTCACCACGATTCGGGTGAATGATCCCGACCTGGTAAATGATCTGGATGACCGCAGGGTCAGTTACACCGGGCACTATGAGAGTAAATTCCTGAAGAGCATTCTATCCTGGGTCATCCCTATCGGCATTTTTTTCCTGATCTGGCCCTTCGCCATGAAAAAGATGGGACCTGGGATGGGGGTCATGTCTTTTGCCAAGAGCAAAGCCAAGATCTTTGCCGAGAGTGAGACCAAAGTCACCTTCGCCGATGTTGCCGGCATCGATGAGGCCAAAGAGGAACTCGAGGAAGTGGTGGGATTCTTGAGCAATCCGGAGAAATTCCAGAAACTGGGGGGAAGGATTCCCAAGGGAGTGCTTCTGGTCGGCCCGCCCGGGACCGGCAAAACCCTTCTTGCCAAGGCAGTGGCCGGGGAGGCAAAAGTTCCCTTCTTCAGCATCAGCGGGTCTGAGTTTGTGGAGATGTTCGTTGGCGTGGGAGCGGCGCGCGTTCGCGATCTTTTTGCCCAGGCTACTCGCCAGGCGCCCTGCATCATCTTCATCGATGAACTGGACGCGCTGGGGAAAGCCCGGGGAATGAACATTATGGGTGGCCATGACGAACGGGAGCAAACTCTCAACCAACTCCTGGTGGAGATGGATGGATTCGAAACGAACAAAGGAGTCATCATCATGGCCGCCACGAACCGGCCGGAAATCCTGGATCCCGCCTTGCTGCGTCCTGGTCGTTTTGACCGGCAGGTGCTGGTGGACCGTCCGGATATCAACGGGCGGGAAGCTATCCTGAAAATCCATTCCAAGAATGTTCTGCTGGCGCCCCATGTGGATCTCCGCAAGCTCGCCGGCCGCACCCCGGGCTTTGTGGGCGCCGACCTGGCCAACCTTATCAATGAGGCCGCCCTGTTGGCTGCCCGAAAAAACAAAGAAACGGTGGAGCCGGTGGATTTCGACGAGGCCATCGACCGGGTGGTTGCGGGTCTCGCGAAAAAGAACCGCGTTATGAATCCGCAGGAAAAGGAGATTGTCGCCTTTCACGAATCCGGACATGCGATTGTGGCCGAATCTGTTGAGCATGCGGACCCGGTGCACAAGATCTCCATTATCCCCCGGGGGATTGCCGCGCTCGGATATACCCAGCAGCAACCCACCGAGGATCGCTACTTAATGACTCGCTCCGAACTCCTGGACCGGCTGGCGGTACTCTTGGGAGGCAGGGTGGCGGAGGAATTGGCTTTCGGAGAAATCTCCACAGGTGCACAAAACGACCTGCAGCGGGCTACCGACATTGCCCGGTCCATGGTCACGGAATACGGCATGAGCGATCGCCTGGGGCTGGTGACCTATGAGCGCCCGCGTCAGGCCATGTTTTTGCCGGAAAGCTTTTCTCCCAACAAAACTTACAGCGAAGAGAAAGCCGGCCAGATTGATGAAGAAATCTTTCGGGTCGTCGATGAAGCCCATCAAAGGGTGCGAGGGATCCTCTCCGCTCACCGGAGTGTCCTGGATGATTTGGCTCACCTGGTTTCGCAGAAGGAAATTGTCCAAGGGGAGGAACTCAGAAAGATGCTGGGCAAAACCTCAGCGGAATAAGACCGCCCGGGGACGGACTATACGGCGAGAGTGATACCGCACTGCTCCGGCGTTGTGGTTCCCCTGGAAGCCGCTCAAATCCTGTGGCAACGATGATTGGATTGTGGAATAGAGATTGGCGCAGTGAGTTTACCCTGAGCGAAGTCGAAGGGCTCGCAATGACAAATTCAAAGGCTTCTGGACCCCGGCCTTCGCCAGGGTGACGGTCCGGGGGACTTTTTACGAAGCCGTCAATCTTGACGGGTTCGTAGATCAAAGCGACTGCGGATCAGTGAGAGCAAAGATGAAGAACAAAAGCAGTCCTTCGAACCTCGGCGTGGTGGTTTCGGTGCGCGGCAGTGTCGTAGATATCCGATTCGATGCAGATTTGCCGCCCATCTATTCGTTGCTTCACGCGAAGGAGGGGGAAATCGCCATCGAGGTTCTAGCTCAACTCGACGCCCATCGTGTGCGCGGAATCGCGCTGACCCCCACCCAAGGCCTCGGCCGCGGCATGGTGGTTGGAGACACGGGCGGACCGCTGAAGGCGCCGGTCGGCAAGGCAATTCTCTCGCGCATGTTCGACGTGTTCGGCAACGCGCTCGACCGCGGAGGAGAAGTTTCGAACGTGGAATGGCGCACCGTCCATCACCCCCCGCCGTTGCTGGCCCGGCGCTCCACCAAATCGGAGGTCTTTGAGACGGGCATCAAGGTCATCGATTTGCTCGTGCCGCTCGAGCGCGGCGGCAAGGCGGGCCTGTTCGGAGGCGCGGGCGTCGGCAAAACCGTCCTGCTCACGGAAATGATCCACAACATGATCGGCTACCACGAGGGGGTCAGCCTGTTTTGCGGCATCGGCGAACGCTGCCGGGAAGGCGAGGAGCTTTACCGCGAGATGAAGGAAGCCGGCGTGCTGCCGAACATGGTGATGGTGTTCGGCCAGATGAATGAGCCCCCCGGCAGCCGTTTCCGCGTGGGCCACGCCGCGCTCACGATGGCCGAGTATTTCCGGGACGACGAACGGCGAGACGTGCTGCTGCTCATCGACATAGCTGGACCTGGGACCGGGCTTCAATTACGCCGAGGACCACGCCGACCAGATTACGCTCGAGGACGTGAACGGCGACGGCCGGCTCGAAGTGCGCTACGCCGGGTCCGAGG
>JAWOJI010000140.1:0-6251 GCA_046481735.1 Desulfatiglandales bacterium
CTCGCTTGCCAGGATGCTCGCCGCCAGCGGCGTGCGCGTGAGGGAAGGGGCAATGGCATTGACGCGCACCTTCGGCGCGAGTTCTGCTGCCAGAGACAGGGTCAAACCGTTGACGGCGCCCTTTGCCATACCGATCGAGGCATGAAGCGAGAAGCCCTGCAGGGCGGCAACGCTGGAAAAAAGGACCACCGAGGCCGGGCGCTTGCTTTTCTTGAGCGCCGGCAGGCTTGCCTGAACCGCGAGGGCCGCACCCAGGGCATTCACCTGAAAGTCCCTCATGAAATCCGCCTCAGTGAAGCGCTGAAGGCCGCGCAGATTGATGGTGCCCACCGCATAGACAAGGCCGTCCAGTGCTTCTCCGGCCTCTTGGGCCGCGCGGGCAAAGAGATCCCTGTCGGTGACATCCCCGAATGTGAAACCCGCCTGGATTTCTTCCGCGGCGGCGGATAGCTTGTCCTTGCTCCGCCCCACCAGGTGCAGATCATAGCCGCGAGCCCGCAGGGCTTTTGCGGTAGCAAACCCGATTCCGCCGGAGCCGCCATAGATGAGTATTTTCCCCGTCATCGAAACCTCCCATTTTAAAAAGGAAACTTGTTTCTACAGTATTCATTCTTCATTCAAGTGAACCGGCAGGACCCTCTGAAAGCAAGTAATGGGGGTAGACCCTATCATTGCACGTTGACTGCGTGTTTCCATAAGCCTCCGTGGGATCTATTCGTTTACGGGAGGAACCTCTGATTCGACTCTTGACGGCTTCGTAAACGCGCATGGCCGACTGGCCGCCCCCGCGCATGAAAACGTAGGGGAGGGCTTTATGCCCCCCCGCAAACGGGCGGGAGTAAATCCCGCCCCTACGAGGGGCGTTTTCACTTTAAAAAGTCCCGCAGGCCGTCACCTCCGCGAAGCCTGTCCCCGAAGGTCCCGATCGGGGAGCGGGAGTCCAGAAGCCCTTGAAAAGACTGTAAAGGGAAGAGGATGATGAAGCATCTCGGCCGGAAGCTCACCAAAACGGCTGAGAACTTCTGTCCAACTTACTTAGGCAAAACCACGGCGTCAATAACATGAATCACGCCATTGGAGCATTCAATATCGGTCTTAACAACATTGGCGCCGTCCACCATGACCTTGCCTCCATCAACCTTGATTGTGAGGCTCTGGCCGTTTACGGTCTTGGCGGAGGTGATCTTTACGACGTCGGCCGCCATCACTTTTCCCGCAACCACGTGATAGGTTAGAATACCCTGGAGTTTAGCCTTGTTATCCGGCTTGAGCAAATCCTGCAAGGTGCCGGCAGGCAACTTGGCAAAAGCTTCGTCGGTCGGAGCAAAAACGGTGAATGGACCAGGACCTTTCAGTGTGTCAACAAGGTCGGCGGCCTTAACGGCCGTCACGAGTGTGTTGAAAGATCCGGCGCCAACGGCAGTGTCAACAATGTCCTTGTTCTTTTTCGTTGTGTGACTCGCGGCAAAGGCCGCGGAAGCAATCATCATCACAGCAAGTGCAATAGCAATGATTTTCGAATTCATGATATTTCTCCTTTACTCTTTTTGTAGGAAGGTGAGCTTCGCTTGGGAAAAACGATAAGTACGGGTCAGTCTGCTGTCAAGCGAGTCAAGGAGGCGCATTGTCAATGCTGGGGAATAGGCGCAGATACTAGAAGACAGGCCTCCCGGATCAGATCTTGCTGCTTAAGCAGTGCGGAAAGATAGGGAAGGAAAGTCGCAAACGCGGCTGGTAAAAGAATGATCCTTATCGAAAGGCGATGAATGTTGATTAAAATGGAGGAGCATGAGATCTACAAGTACGCCCTTAGGATGGTTACCGAAACGATGAAACGAAGTTTAGACATAGCGGGATTGACCTTGAAGGACTTGAGCAAGATCCTGATTCACAAAGCAAACGAAAAGATGGATAGAGCCATTGTCAAAAGGCTGTTTAAGCTCTACCAAATGGCCGACGTCCCCGAGCATGTCATGCCCATGAAGGTTTCCCGGCTTGGAAATAGTTGGGTTGCGACCCTGCCTACGCTCTTCGATCTCCTCACAAGGGGGAAGCTTGAGAACCACGCCCTGCATTCGGGGGACATCGTAGTATTTGCTTCTGTGGGCGCGGGGATGAATGTGAACTTCATGGTGTACAGGTTGCCCTAGCACGTGGTCAGAACGAGTGGGCATCCACGGTGGTGGGCCACCTTCCTAATCGTCATGTTCTGCCAACGAGCGTGTTCATGTTCACGCCCGACCCTTTGACTCATCACTCGGGCTGGGACCTCATCAGTAGTTCTCCGCGTAAAGCTCGAAAAAGGCCTGAGGGTGTGCACAGGTAGGGCATTTATCCGGCGCTTCGAGGGCTTCCACCACACGACCACACTCCCTGCATTTCCAAAGGGCTTTTTGGGGCTTCTTGAAGAAGCTCTTGTTCTGCAACGCCTCAGCCAGCTTATTGTACCGTCTTTCGTGCCATTCTTCGACGACGGCGACCTGCTTGAATGTCTCTGCTACATTTTGGAAGCCTTCCTGAATGGCGTCTTCAGCAAAACCCCTGTAGAGAGTCGTCCACTCGTGTCGTTCACCGGCCGCAGCTGCTCTCAGGTGAGCCAGAGTGTCGCCGTCAACGCCCGCAGGGTAGCCTGCAGTGATCGTCACCTCGCCCCCTTGGAGGTGTTTGAAAAAAAGCTTGGCATGTTGTTTCTCCTCATCCGCGGTTTCGAGAAAAAGGCTGCTGATCTGCTCAAAACCCTCCTTTCGAGCAACGCTTGCAGCAAAGGAATAACGGTTGCGTGCCTGAGACTCGCCTGCAAAAGATGCAAGCAGATTCTGTTCGGTCTTGGATCCTTTCAGCGTCGTCATGGTTTCACTCCTTTTCTGCTTATGGGTCTATAATAACTTATCGGATAAGACACGCCCTATTCGTAGTGTTCACCCACGGCAAAACCAGGTTCCACCACCTTACGCAAATCTTCCCAGAACTTGGTTCTTTTCGCCGAGTCCGCAGGCGAAAGGGCGGGAAACTCCAAAAAAGGAACCTGGATGCTTTCCTTGGCGAACTCTTCCATGAGTATTTCAGCCATAATTCCTGCGAGCACCGGATCACCGGGTGCAGGATGATCAACCGGATTCGGCGATTCGGTTTGATACTTATTCACCTTGTGTTTTCCCCAATGGATGCCGCATGTAGGGCTATTCTCTAAGCCAATAAAACAGACAAGGCGATACTTGTTCTTAATAAATTCCTTGACCATGAGAATTGGGGCCTTGATAAGCTCCTTGCAGTGATTTCTGAAAAAAACATTGTCATACTGCTGGCGGCCTTGCGGGTTACGCATGAGGCCCATGGCACTCGTTTCAGGACAAAGGTATTGGATTATCCCCAAATGCTTTTCCATAAAATAGTTAGTCAGTTCCTTGGAGAGAGGGAAATTTTGGCCTAAAATATGAACCCTGCAATAAGGATTAATCAGACACTGCGCTATGAGTACAATTTTCCTATCTTTTTTGCTCATTTTGAATCCTTTCCTTACAGTTTGCCACTATCTTAGGCCGCGTGAAGTATGACGAACTCGCAAAAAATCTTCACCTCGGTTCCCAGCTTTTGCCGGGACAGGGTCACTAGGGTCCAGTGAATACGTAACAACATGGAAATACTTGATCACAGTGCCCCCCGGGATGACAGAAAAGGGTGGTTTCTGGCTTTTCACAAGACCGTCAAAGACGTATCAGCCAAGCTTTGTTACTACTCCTGCTGGTTCATTTCTTCCCCAGCAAGGGCAGAACCGACTGGACTGAAAAAGTCACGAGGAAGGTTTTTTTCAGGTAACGAGGGTCGCACAGGGGTGGGTGTTCCTTGCGACCACGTATTTGGAATGGGACGCTTTCCTCGCATAAACAAAAAATCAATTTTTACAATAAATCTTTTTACTCTGTTCTTCAAGCTCCTTGACCTTGACTTTTAATGATCAGGTTAGTACTTTGTCTCGTTTCCGTCACATTATATTTGAAAGAGGTGCGTTTCATGGTCGAAAAAGATTCTCAAAGGAAGAAGTACATTCGTCTCAAGGACAGGGCTGGAAGCGAGTTTCTTTGTCCTGTTGATGCCTTAAAGAGCATTGAAGAGGCTACAGAAGAGGAACTTGCGGAATGCGTAGAAGGGGATGTCGTTGGTCGATACGCCGGAGACATTGAAATCGTCAAGTGAGCGTCCGCAGCCTTTGTCGGATGAATCCCGTTGCCGGGGAGCTCTCTACGGGCTTTTCATCGGCGACGCCCTGGCCATGCCGGTTCACTGGTATTACGATACGCTTGCTCTACAGAGGGACTATGGCCGGGTGATCGATTATGTTGCGCCCAAAAACCCTCATCCGGACAGCATCCTGTGGCGCTCTTCCTATCAGCCCCTCAACGAAAAGGGTGATATTCTGCACGATCAGTCCCAATACTGGGGAAAGAGAGGCATTCATTACCATCAGTTCCTCCAAGCCGGCGAGAATACGCTAAACCTCAAGCTCTGTGCCTTATTGGTAGAATCCCTGAATGCCAACAAAGGTTACTCGGCGGACGACTACCTAAAGCGATACATCGCTTTCATGACAACGCCCGGGTCACACCGCGACACGTATGTGGAAGAATACCACCGCCATTTTTTCACCAACTATGCGGCAGGCAAGAACCCCCGCCAGTGCGGGGTCATGGAGAAGCACATTGGAGGCTTGGTCGGCCTGGTCCCTATTGTTGTTTTCTGTGGGGATTCCCCCGCCCGAGCCAGGGAAGCGGCGCTCGAACACCTCTCTCTCACTCACCTGGGCCAAAAGATGGCCCTCGCGGCAGAGGTTCTCGTCCATCTCCTTCTGGAGGTGCTTTCTGGAAATCCGCTTCGCGAAGTCCTTCTCCAACAGATCCGGAACCAGAGTAACCCTCTCTATGGTTTTCCTTACTTGCAGTGGCTTGATGACCCCGACGACGCTGTTGTAGGCCGGCGCCTCAGCACGGCCTGCTACGTGGAGGACTCGGTGCCGTCCGTGCTTTACTTTGCATTGAAATACCACAACCGGCCTAAGCAGGGACTGGTTGCGAACACCAATCTGGGCGGCGATAATGTTCATCGGGGCGCTGTGCTCGGGGCTCTTCTGGGTGCAGAGAACGGTTTGGAGGCTTTTCCTGCGCGATGGGTCAAGGGCCTTCGCCACACCCCTCCGGATCTCGACTTGAGCGGCCCGGCGCGATGAAGACAGGCACAAAAATACAAAGGCACAGAGGGACAAAGCGTAATGGTTTTTCTGCTTTGTGCTTTTGCATCTTTGTGCCTTTGCATCTCTGTTTATGCCTCCATGGTGGTGCAGAAAGCGAGGTGAATCATGTTGAAAAGGAGAATAAATATCGTGGCTTTGTTTCTGATTGTCATGAGCGCTGTCGCGTGTGCGGGCCGTGCTCAGGAGAGCCGCAGTAAAACCCCGGCCGACCTTGCGCCTTGCCCTGATTCCCCCAACTGCGTGTCCACCAAGAGCACAGACGCAGGGCGCGCAATGCCTCCGCTTACTTATCTCAAGTCGGCCGAGGAAAGCATGAAACGCCTGGTTGCCGTTGTGCGGGAGATGAAACGGGCGGTCATCGTCTCTGCCACCCCATCTTACCTCCATGTGGAATTCCGTTCGGCCCTTTTCCGCTTTATCGATGATGTAGAGTTTCTTCTGGATGATTCGGCCCGTCTTATTTACTTTCGCTCCGCCTCCAGAACAGGGTATTATGACTTCGGCGTAAACAGGAAACGGATGAAGGAGATCTCCAAACGCTACCTGCGTTCTGCCGAAACAAGCAATTGAGGTAGTGGGATGCCACTACCTCAATGGGGGGGTATAGCCCATGAAGATCGCCATTGTGGGAACAGGCGTTTCTGGGATGGTGACCGCCTACCTTCTGTCCGATTCCCACGACCTCACCGTGTTCGAAAAGAACGACTACATCGGCGGGCACACCCACACCATCGACGTAGATGCGGGAGGCAAGATCTACCCTGTGGATACAGGGTTCATCGTCTTTAACGAAGTGACCTACCCCAACTTTGTCAAGCTGCTTCGTCGCCTTGAAGTTCCCTGGAAAAACTCGCAGATGAGCTTCAGCCTGCGATGCGAGGAAACAGGCCTGGAGTACTGCCCGAGCTCGCTGGATTCCCTTTTTGCTCAGCGCCGCAATCTGCTCAGCCCGGCTTTTTACCGTATGGTCATGGACATCTTTCGGTTTCGACGGGAAGCGCTGGAG
>JAWOJI010000240.1:0-6744 GCA_046481735.1 Desulfatiglandales bacterium
GGCAGCAGCACCATGTACGGCTTGAAAGGAAGAGGGCAGACCGAGGATCATTAGACCTCGACAGCCCCTGTTCAAGAACAATCCTGGAGGTCGTTGTTCGGACCGGACGACGACCTCCAGGCTTTTGCAAGGCTGACTGATGAAAGAACCGCAAGATTCGGAAGATTTTATTCGCGAGCAGAAAACCATGCTTGCCGAGAACCCGGAATGTGCAACCTCGGCCTACAACCTCGGCGTAAACCTCATGGAGCAGGGCAAGCTGGACGAAGCGATCCCCTATTTTGACGAAGCCATTGACAACAGCGGCCGGATGTTCGAGGCCTGGGTCAATCTGGGATACATCTACTTCAAAAAAGGGGACCTGGAAAAGGTTGTGGAGGCAAACCAAAGAGCGGTAGGGATCGAACCCCGGTATGCCCGGGGATACGCCAACCTCGGCTTTGCCTACCTGCAAATGGGGAGAACCGCGGAAGCGATTGAAGCCCTGGAAAAAGCCATTGATCTCAATCCGAAAATCGTCCAGGCATGGACCAACCTGGCGAATGCGCACCTGCAGGAAGGGGACCTGGAAGGAGCAATCAAGACCAATCGGCGCCTTCTGGAACTGGCGCCCGACTTCGGGCTCGGGCACAACAACCTGGCGGTCGCCTATTACCAGAACGGGGAGTACGAACGCGCGATCCTTCACGCCGAGAAAGCTGCGGCATGCGGATTTCAGGTCCATCCGGGATTCCTGAAGCAATTGGAACCTCACCGCAAATCATGAAAACCGCACCCCTCCTTCGGAGCTACGAACTCCTGGTCGACAAGGCTGATGAAGCCTTCCAAAAGACAAAGTCGTTGCACGGCTCCAGGATAGCCTGCGAGCTTCACTGCTCGGATTGTTGCCATGCCGTGTTCGGCCTGTTCCTGATTGAGGCGGCAGCCTTAAAACACCATTTCGAGGAACTGGATCTGGAAAAGAAGAAAGAGGCTATTCTGAGGTGCAGTGAAACAGAAAGGGGCCTCAAGAGACTGGAAAAGAAACTGGAGCGCTATAGGGAGGATCCTGAGACACAGGCCTCAATTCTTGCAAGAGAAAGGATTCGATGCCCCCTGCTGGATGAAAAGCACGAATGCGTTCTTTATGCGCACAGGCCCATCACGTGCCGGGTTTACGGGATCCCAACAAAGATCCAGGGAAAGGCGAGGGCTTGCGGCAAAACTACATTCGAGAAAGGGGTTTCCTATTCGGTCTTTGATCTGGACGGTGTGTACGCGAATCTTCATGCCCTGTCCAGGGAATTTCTGAGCGAGGAAGGCGGAAAAGATTTGGATAAGGCAGCCTACCTGATTTCCGTGCCCAGGGCAATTTGCTCATCTCTGGACGAGCTTATACGGGAAACCTTCGGATAACCCTCCAAAGTTCGTTTGCATGACCTCCCACATTGGCCTCGATAAGGGGCCAATCCTGGTCTTCCCTCCTGACGGTAAAGGGCAAGGAGAGGCTGAAAGAGGTCCTCCAATTCACGTTTGCCGAAAGCGCGGAGCAAAGCAAGAAAATCACCGGGAATCAGCGGCAGGCCCAAGCCCTCAAGAGGCTGATCCCGGCAGGCGTCCAAAAATCCCTCGACTACGGGCTTGATGCAGAACCCATCGGCCGTAATATCACCTTCTTCAGATGCAAAACAGTACAGGACCTTCACAGGCATTTCAAAGCGTCAACACACAGCCGCCCCACCGTCGTGGCAACCATATTGCCTTCCTCGTAGACGACAAGGTCCGCAGGATCTTCCCGCAATCTGGATAGAAGCTCCCGTGCCTCTACCGTTCCCAGCCGGCCGAGCAGAACCGCGGCGTTGCCCCGAACAGCTGGGTTCGGATCCTCCAGGAAGGGGATGAAATAAGTCTTCACCTTTTGCATGGGATCGACGCACGTTAGACTGATCTTTCCAAGAACGCGAAGAATATCGGGGAGCAGACTTTTGTCTCGAACCATCCCATAGAGCTGCGGGATATATCCTGAGAGCTGTTGCGGATTGCGGCTGATGATTTCGCCAATGGCGTCCAGGGCGCCCCAGCTCGAGGCCGCAGTGTCCATAAGGGAGGAGAAGAGGCCCTGCATGAGCTTTGCAATGGCACCGGGATCCTTCTCAGCAATGACGGCCGACACCCTGCCGAGGGCCTCGGCCGCCCGCCATCGCAGGGTGTTGTCCGCAGAGTAAAGGAGGCGTTTCAGGTCCCGGATGATTCTCTTGTCTTCCCTGGCCATATCCAGGAGGACATCCAGCTCATAGGCTTTGACGAAGGCCTCCACATCGTGTTTGGCAGAGATTCCCCTTGCCGGGGGCTTTGAAGAAGTTGTGGGGCGGGAAACCTTTTCAGAAACTCTTCCCTCTTCCCCAGGGCTGGAGAGGCTCTTTCTCATGCGGATGAAAAAAAGGGCGCCCGCAATGCGCCGGCCTTCATAAGCGCCGCTGTGGATGATCCTGTGTGTGCGGTCATCGTAATTATACACCTGCTCATCCATATAATCTTCACCCGAGGTGAGGCTCCATGCCAGATCCCAGTCCCCGCTGCAGGCATAGGCCAAGGCTTCGAGCATGGCTGACCCCAGGTTGTGCCCGGTCACGTCGAAGGCATAAACGGCGCCACAACCACACCGACCCATGGGCATGGTGCTGTGAGAGAGATCCTCAGGCTTGTCGATGTCAAGGCCGCAGAATGGGCATTTCGGCCTGCTCAAAATGTCTTTTCCAAAGAACTTGCTTTCCATGAATTAGCCAATCACAGGTCAAGGTCAAGGCTGCAACCCTGCTCATCGTATTCGAAATCCACGATATCAAAATCGTTCCCACGAGACCTGAAATGGATTTGCCAGGGCTTGTAGCGAGGCCCGGCAAATTCACACCCGACCATACCGTTTCGAGCATGGAGACGCATCAGTTTCGGAACGATGCGTTCGTAAAACAAATCCGTTACATACCCCTTCTCCTCATCGCTGAGGCTGGGCTGTGCCTTTTCCGGCCTGTCGTCGCGGGACATGGGTTTTATTTGGTCGGACCGGGGATATCCAGGGTCATGCAGGAACTTCCTGAAGCGCAGGACCTGGCGGTTACCTTGGGTTTCTCACCGGCTCCTCGCGCCATGACATGGGTCGTCCTGCTCACAACCCGTTCAAGGGACCGGCCGTTGCAATCCGGGCATTCCATTTCAACCCGTTCGTCGGAACTCAAAAAAATTTTTTCAAAAACATTTCCGCAGGTTCCGCACCTGAATTCAAATATCGGCATACTCGCGCTCCTCAGTTCAATGCTTCAACACTATCCAATCCGATGGTATAGTAACACTGAAACCTTCAAAATCAAAGTCCGGACTTGGAATGATCCTTTCTTTTCATCCTTGCTTTACTGCAGATGCACAAATTATCCCGGGAGCCCGCAAGCTCGATTCAACCGACCGTTCCCTGATTCGGGGGGCGGAGGCGGTCATCCTTCCCCAAACCTGCTCTCCTGCGCTTTACAGGGTCTGCAAGGCTTCTTCCGCTTTTCTTTTTCCCAACTATGACTGCCGGTTTCGGTATCCGGGGAAGACAGGTCAAAGCCGCCTTTTTGAGAAAATGGGCTGGCCCCACCCTGAAACGTGGCGACGGCGAAGCCCCGGAGTCGTGCTTGGAAAGAGCATCCCGGAAATGCCTTTTTTTATCAAGGCCGACGAGAGTCACGAGGGGTCCGGTGTGTGGCTCATCCGGAATCGGGAAGACCTGGAAGCTGCACTGATAAGATTAGAAGGGTGGGGCCGACTCCGATTTCTGGTCCAAAAGGTGATTCCCTGCCAGGGCAATGTTCTGAGAGTCGTGGTTCTCGGCCGGACTTTTTTCTGCTACTGGAAGCGGCCGAGGGCGCCCGGCCGGATGGTGACCACCGTAAGTCGAGGCGCGAAGATTGACAAAAGATGGAGAGCCGATCTCCGGGAAAAAGGCGTCGTGCAGGCCAAGAGGGTGTGCAGGGAATCTGAGATCGATCTGGCCGCCATGGATTTTGTGTTTTCCATGGGGGATCCTGATCCTCAACCCCTCATCCTCGAGATCAACTATTCCTTTGGTCGTCGCGGCCTAGGGGGCTCGCTCCCCTATTATCGTATGCTCTACAAAGCCATCCGGGAGCGCCTTCAAGAGCGCGGCATCGATCCGAAGCGTGTGAAGCTTGTTTGATGCACTCAGCGTTTATCATTGCTTCGAGGCTTTTGGTAATGCGAGTGTTCAGAGGTTCAGTGTTCAGAGTTCAGAAAAGAGGTTTTTCGATGCGTCGAAGCTGTTTTCGTTCCTCTAGGAAACAACCGGTTTGGTTTAAATTCTGTTTGCCCTTCGGCTCTGCTCAGGGCCGTGAGCAAGTCGAACGGCTACCCACTTCCTACTGCTTGCTTTCCTGAACGCTGAACCCCTGAAAACTGAACACCCGACATGATACCCAATCGAAATCCTCCGCCCCATTCGGCCAGACAGTCCTGATCCAAGGAGCTAGAATTTCACGTAGACTTTGCGGCTGCGGGGACCGTCGAATTCGCAGAAGAAAATCTTCTGCCAGGTGCCCAGAAGGAGGCGGCCTTTCTCGACGACCACGGACACCGAACTGCCCATGAGGGAAGCCTTGATATGGCTGTCGGCATTGCCTTCCGTGTGGCGGTATCCTGCACCTGGAGGGACGAGCTCATTGAGCTTTTCCACCATATCGCGGCAGACGGCCGGATCGGCCCCTTCATTGATGGTGATGCCTGCCGTAGTGTGGGGAACGTAAACCAGGCAGACCCCTTCGGCAACGCCTGCCTTTGAGATTTCTTTCTGCACCAGGGAGGTGAGGTCGACCATCTCACTCCTGGCCGTAGTTTTCACGCTGATCGATATAGGCACCGGCGTCCCCTAATACGGCGTCTCAGAAATTCTGGGTTGAGCCTCCCATTTGGCGCACTTCCTAGATCAAGACCAAGGGAAAACCCTTAGACGGCTCATTACAGGGTCTTGCTGCGAAGCTCTTTGCCGGCGAGAGGGTTATAAAGCTTCACAATCGCCACTTTCATGCAGTCAATCGTCTTGGATGTCGTGATGATGTCGAGCAGGGTTTTTTGCGCAGGGCCGGGGAGAACACACGCGTCGCCTGCATCGAACTTGAGGTCAGGAAAAGCCTTCATGAGTTTCTTGTGTTCTTTGTCGCCGACCGGGACCCTGACCGCATTCTTCCCTTCGATTACCTGGATTTGGTCGTCCAATCCGGCTTCCTTGATCTTCTGCTCCTGTTCTGCATCCAAAAAAACATTAATGCAATACTGACCCATATGCCTTACCTCCATACATTTTTGCAGTAAACCCGCCAAACTTGGGCGGTCTGGTGAGAATTGCACGCCTTTATAGTAAATGCAGGGTCGATTGTCAACAGAATCGCGCATGTTTCGAGCCCCCAAAATACAGAATCGAAAACCGGCTTTCCCATTGACACCAAATGATTTCCTCCCCTAGTATCCAACTCATTCGCTTTTCCCTGTGCCGTCCTGATTGGCGGCTTTTTACGAAGTCATTCTTCTTGAGAAAGGCAAAGATCCCGGTTGAGGTGACGGATTGGCTGCAGCGAACTTCGGTCCATTGAAAGGCTACCTCTGTGTCATGACCGGCGCCATGATGTGGGCGTCTTCGGGCACGGCAGGCAAGGCCCTGTTTGAAGGGGGAGTCAAGGCTCTGGACTTGGTGCAAATCAGGGTCACCCTGGCTTCGGTGCTGCTTTTCCTGTTCCTCATGGCTTTTTCAAGAGACTCTCTGAAGATAAAACTGCGGGACATCGGCTACTTCCTGCTCCTGGGCGGTGTGTTCATGGCCCTGGTACAAGGCACCTATTTTTACACCATAAGCAAGATCCAAGTGGCGGCCGCGATTCTCATCCAGTATCTTGCTCCCATTTTCGTAGCCGTCTTTTCCATGCTTTTCTGGAAGGAACGTCCTACATCCATCAAAATCGCGGCCCTTTTCCTCGCCTTTGCCGGATGTTACCTCGTGGTGGGCGGCTACAGCCTCGAACTCTTGCGCATGAACCGGCTCGGGATCATGGGCGGGGTGGCCTCTGCCATCTGCTTTGCCGGGTACAGTCTCCTGGGAGAACGGGGAATGCACCGTTACAGGCCGTGGACGGTTCTTTTTTATGCCCTTGTGTTTTCGATTCCCACATGGCACATTCTCCATCCGCCCTTCCAGTATGTGCGCTTGGCGTTTGATGCTTCTCAATGGGTGTGGATCGTCTACATTGCCGTGGTGGGCACGATCCTGCCATTCGGTCTGTTTTTCGTAGGCATCAACTACATCCGCTCCACAAGGGCGAGCATTACGGCGACCCTCGAACCCATTTCCGCCGGATTTTTTGCCTTCGTCGCTCTGGGTGAAACCATGGAGATGCTGCAGATAGCCGGGGGTTTTATGGTCATCGGCGCCATCGTGCTGCTTCAGATCCAGCAGGAACAGGATATGCTGGCGCCTGCCACGATCCGGGATGAGAGAGGCAATCATTAAGAAGCGAGTGTTTCGCCTATGAGCATCCATGATTTCAAACCCCTCGGGATCGAGGACAAATCACTGTTTGACAGGTTTTTCCATCAAGACCCTCCTCTTATTTCTGAAATGACCTTCACAAACCTGTTCATGTGGCGCCACCGTTATCAGCCGCTGTGGCGGGAGGCGGAGGGGTGCCTTCTCGTTGTGTTCCAGCCTCAAAGAGGGCGTTTGTA
>JAWOJI010000265.1:0-5365 GCA_046481735.1 Desulfatiglandales bacterium
TCTTCCACTTCCCGGGAATACACGTTTTCACCGCCGCTCACGATCATATCCTTTTTCCGGTCCACAATGTAGATGAACCCTCTTTCATCATAGTAGGCCAGGTCACCGGTGCGGAGCCACCCATCCACAACCGTTTCAGCACTCTCCTTCGGCTTTTTCCAGTATTCCGTCATGATGGAATCACTTTGCGCGATGATTTCCCCGACCGTGCCGGGAGGGACGTCCCGGTTTGTTTCATCCACGACTCTCATGTGAACACCGAGGCTCGGTTGACCGCAGGAAGCGAGAACTTTTTGTTTTTCCGCCGGCTTGTCCAACACTTGGTGGGCTTCCTTGGAGAGGGTGGCGATTTGCGGTCCCGACTCTGTTTGCCCATACCCCTGGGCAAAAATCGGGCCGAAAACCTCGAGCCCTTTTCGCAAGAGTTCCACCGGCATGGGGGACGCGGCATAGTAAATTCTGTTGAGACTTTCCAGGTCATACGTGCCGCGATCCGGGTGGTTGAGAAGCGCGCTGAGCTGGGTTGGAACGATTTGCATGTCCGTCACCGCCTCTTCCTGAATCGCATGAAGAACCGCCCCCGGATCAAACGAGCGGTTCTGAAGGATCACGTTACATCCTCCCACAAGAAAAAACGGCCACACATGACTGTCTCCGCCGATATGGAAGAAGGGCAGGACCATAAGGTGCCGATCGCTCGGCTTGGTCCCCATCTCCAATGCCTTGATCCTTGTATTGTCCAGCTTGCCGGTATGCGTGTAGAGTGCTCCGTGGGGGAGTCCCGTGGTCCCGCTCGTGTAGAAAATGATCAGGGGATCCTCCTTTTCGACCGTCACATCCGGTTCATCGAATGCCCCGCTTTCCACCAGCTCTAGATAGGGGGTTGCGCCGGACCAAGAATCTCCCAGTAGAAAAAGACGCTTCACACCGGGGAGGGTTTTTTTCAATCTTTCCACAATTTCCACAAACTCAGGGCCGAAGAATAGGGTCTCAGTCTCCGAGTACCGGATGAGGTATTCCAGCTCTTCCTCGTGAAGCCTCGGATTGAAAGGCGACGCAATGAAGCCTCCCTTCATGGCTGCACCATATATTTCCGGGTACTCCATGCAGTTCCAGGAGAGGATTCCTATGACCCCTCCTTTTGGAACCCCGCTTCGCTGCAGGGACCGGATCAGCCCATTGACCCGAAGGTTAAACTCGAAGAAGGTCACTCTCCGCTGACCTGAGACAAAGGCCTCGCCCTCGGGATGGAGAAGCGCGTTTCTGTAAATGATGTCCGCAAAGGTCCCTCTCCGGTAGCGGCACAGTTCATTCAGGATGAGTTTATCGGGCATTCTTGTCTCCTCCCGGGCAGGCGACGACAAAGATTACTTCCGTCATCCGGCAAAAAACTTGGAAGCCTTACCATCAAGGAACACCCGTTGAGAGAAGCGCCCTTTTGACTAAGGCTTTGACGATCTCGATTTTGTAGGCGTTGCCGCTCAGAGGCTTTGCTCCTTCCACCGAGGCGCGCGCCGCCTCTTCCACCGTTCCCTCATCAAGGACCTTTCCCAGGATGCGCTGCTCCGCCGCTTCCGCTCGCCAGGGCATGGGAGCAACGCCTCCAAGAAACAGCCTTGCCTCCACGCAGGTGCCGTTGCGAACCGTGACGGCGGACGCGACGCTTGCAACAGCGAAATCAACGGGCTCTCTTTCCGTAAACTTGAGGAAGCGTTGACGGCAATCAATCGACGGGGCGGGCGCCCGTATCTCCTTCACCACTTCTTCCGGCCCAAGGGCATTGCCGAGGGGCGTAAAAAATTGCTCCAGTGCAAGGCTTCGCACTCCTTTGGTTCCGAGAATCTCGATGTTCGCCTGCAAAGCTGAAAGCGCAATTGCCGTGTCCGAAGGGCAAACTGCAAAACACTTTTTCGCGCCCGTCAGGGCATGGTAGCGGTTCTCCCCTTTTACGGCATGGCACGGCCCGGCCCCTTTTCGAAGGCATAGCATCCGCTTGCCCATGTGATGGGGATAGCGGTAGTACCAGCAGCGGACGTCCTGACACAGATTCCCGCCCATGGTTCCCATGTTGCGGATTTCAGGAGAACCGACCGACCCCGCCGCCTCTGATAGGGCCGTGTATCGGGCTTGTACCGCGGGGGCGGATGCTATGTCGGCGAGCGTTGCAAGAGGGCCGATGTTCAATCCTTCCGCGCTTTCTTCGATAAAGTCCATGCCGGGAATGGTTTTGAGGTTGATGAGAGCAACCGGGTACTCCGGAAGGATTTGATCCTTGAGGAGGCCGATCAAATCGGTCCCGCCTGCTATGAAGCGGCCCTTTCCCCCATAACGCCTGCGTAGAGCAACAGCCTCTTCCAGGGACGCGGCATCGACATGCTCGAACGGCTTCATTGGGCTTCAACCTCCTTGGACTTTTCCGAGCGCCCTCAGCACCCTTTCAGGAGTGAGGGGATACTCGCACACTCTCCTGCCCAGGGCATTGGAAACGGCCATGAGCACGGCGCTCGGCCCCGGCGACGTGGCGATCTCTCCCACCCCGACAGCTTTGTACCGGTGGGTTGGAATGCCCGTTTCAAGGACGACCGTGGTGAATTCGGGAAGCTCGGAGAAGGTTCGCCACTTATAGTCCATCATGTTGTTGTTGACCATGCGACCGTTTCTTCGATCCACGATCGACTCCTCGAAAATCGCCGTGTCCGTTCCTGCAGAACCAAGGGATCCATAAATCTGGCCTTCCAGGGTTGCTGGGTCTATCACCTGTCCTACATCCGTGGAAGCTGTTACGTGTCGCAACCCGACCTTCCCGGTATCCTCGTCAACCTCCACCTCCACAAAAAGGGCAAGGAAATTGGGCACCGAGTAGTCGGGTTTGAAGCGCCCGAAACCCGTGCACGTTTGCATGAGCCCCATCACTCTGCTCCAGGGAATTCCCGCCCCCGGGTTACCGCGCACATAGACTTCGCCGTCTCTGGTTTCCAGGTCTTCGGCCGGCCCATGAAGCACGGGGACCGCAAGTTCGAGAAGCTTCCGCCTCGCATCTTCGGCCGCCCCAATCACAGCAGACCCCACGGCGTACGTTCCCCTTGAGCCGACCAGGCCGAAATCAAAGGGATTGACCAAGCTGTCCGGAGCAGTCATGTTCACCCGTTCCAGGGGCAGTTGGAGAACTTCCGCCGCCATTTTGCACAGGCTGCTTCTCTGCCCCATTCCGGATTCGGAAACGCACACGTGAATGGTGGCCGTCGCATCCGGGTTCAGTCGAACATAAGCTTCCGACTCGTCTTCGCCTACGTCCGCATTGCCGTGAACACCCATCCCCACCCCGATTCTCTTGGGGCCCCGAACCGCGGTGGGAACCAGCCATCCCTTCCATTTCTCTTTCCATCCAAATGCCTCGGCCCCTGCCGTGAGGGCGTTGGAATAGTCCTTTCCCCGGCACACCCACCAGTTCCCGTCCCGCCAGAAATACCCTTCGCCCGGTTTGACATAATTCTTCCTGAAGAAGTCCACGGGATCCAGATTGGCCTGCTCCATCGCAAGAGACAGCACGGGATGGAAGGCGCTCTCCAGCTCCTGCCCTCCAAAGCCCCTCACAACCCCTGAGGGACATCGGTTGGTCAAGACCAGCTTGGTTTGCAAGTTCCAGTTGGCGCATCGGAGCATCAGTTGAGCCTCCCCGCAACCCACGGCGACCTGAGCCTGGGCCATGTCCGAGAAGGCTCCCGTATCAACGAACCATTCCCCTGAAACCGCGGTGACCGTTCCATCCTTCTTGATCCCCACCTTCCCATGAAACCGGGATCCCAAGCGCAGGCAAAAGGCGCCGAAGTGCTCCTCCTTGTTGTACATGACCTTCACCGGCCTTCCCGTGGCTTTGGAAAGCGCGGCTGCGTAAAAAAGAGGCTGGGCGGAATAGTTCTTGGAACCAAAGCTCCCGCCGCAATGGGTGCTGATGGCCCGGATATCAGGAAAACCCATCTTGGAAAGCATGATGAAGCGGTGCCATGAAGCGCTTTGCGTTGCAGACCACACGGTGACTTGGTCAGGCCCCCGCCACTCCGCGATCACGCCGGGGGGTTCCAGAGGCAGAGGGTTCGCGATGTTTTCATAGCTGTAGGTTCCCTCCCCGATGAAATCCGCCTCGGCAAACCCCTGTTCCACATCCCCCATCACGACCTTGGAAAGGCTCTTGGGCCCGAAAACCTTCACATCCAGGGGAACAAGGTTGCGAGGAAAATCGTCATACAACTGGGGCGCATCCGGTTGGAAGGCTTCCTCCACATCGTAGACTGCAGGAAGCTGCTCATAGAGGACCTGAATGCGCTCCAATGCCTCGGAGGCCATCTGTTCCGTTTCCGCGGCCACCAGCGCAACCGCATCCCCCACAAAGCGAACCTTGTGGTCAAGAACCTTGACGTGACGGGGAATGCCGGTTTTCCAATCCGGCACGTTTTCATGGGTCAGGACGGCCTTGACTCCCGGCAGGGCCTCCGCCTCGGCCGTATCGATCTTCAAAATTTTTGCGTGCGGGAAAGGGCTCCTCAGGACCTTGCCGTGGAGCATGCCCGGCCGCTTCACATCATCGATGTACTGCGCTTTCCCCCTTACGATATCCCGGGCGTCTTTCCTGGGGGTTGATTTGCCTATAAATCGGTACGGGGTTTCCATGAGCTTCAGGTTCCTTTTTTTGCGGCGTCCATCACCGCCCTCACGACGTGGTAGTGACTGATGCACCTGCAATAGTGGCCGGAAAGCGCACCCTTTACCTCGGACTGATCAGGACAAGGGTTTCGGTCCAAGAGCGCTCTGGCTCCCAGGATCATTCCCGGCGTGCAGAAGCCGCACTGAAAGGCCGTGTGATCGATGAAAGCTTGTTGCAGAGGATCCAATGCCCCGGTACACGCCTCACCCAATCCTTCAATCGTGATGACGGACTTTCCGTGGCACTCTACCGTCAGCGTCATGCACGACAGCACCGCTTTTCCGTTCATGAGGACCGTGCAGGATCCGCAAGCGCCATGATCGCAACCCACTTTGGTGCCGGTCAGGCCCAGGGTCTCCCGTAGGGTGTGCGCCAGGGTGTCCCAGGGTGCAACCTGGAAGCGCCTGTCTCCCACCTCAAGTTCATGGGTTTCTCCATTCACAATCAAGGAAACTCTCTTCTCGGTTTTCATAGGTATGACCCGCAATGATCAACGATATCTCCCGTACTCCTTTGAAAAATCGATCATCGCCCTCACATTTTCGGGTTTTGACCCCTGCAGGCCTGCGCCGCTCGACAGAATAAACCCCCCGCCCCTGCCGGCGGTATCTATGAGTTCCCTGCAATAGGCTCTCACTTCATCCGCTGTTCCAGTGCACAGAA
>JAWOJI010000421.1:0-2649 GCA_046481735.1 Desulfatiglandales bacterium
TCATGAGGACGGTATTTTTTTTGATCATCTGAAGATGAATGAGAAAACAAACGAACCACATGGGCTTCAATGCCCCTCCGGCTCAGGCCTGAAGTGGCCGCAGAACAGGTTTTGAAAGGATTTACTTTCCTCTCCGCCAAACCCCGGCTTGTCATCATCAACAACGACGATGAAGATGAAACCATGCCCGACTGGAAGCCGGAGCATGTGGAAACCCTTGTGGTGCGCGCGCGGCTTGAACTTGACATTGCCTCCATGGCCCCTGAGGATGCGCGCGAATTCATGGAAGCCTATCATATCGACCGTTTCGTTCTGGACCGGGTGATTCAAAGCTCTTATCGTCTCTTGAACCTCATCTCCTTTTTCACCGTTCTAAACGATGAGGTGAGAGCTTGGACCATGAAACAGGGCTCGCCCGCCCTGGAGGCGGCGGGGACAGTGCACACAGACATGAAGAAGGGCTTTATTAGGGCGGAAGTTGTCTCTTTTGAAGACCTGAAGACTTTCGGGTCTTTTCACGAGGCGAAACAAAAAGGAGTCGTTCGCCTGGAGGGCAAGGAGTATGTCGTGAAAGACGGAGATATTATCAATTTCAGGTTCAATGTGTAGGGCAAGAAGGATACAGGAAACAGGATACAGAGGGATCAATGGAAGGATGGAATGGTGGAATAATGCTCCACTTTCCTATCTTCTTGTTTTCGTGGTTGATATTTTCTTTTTTCCATTCATCCTCTGCGGTCTCGGCGCTCTCTGCGGTAGGTATTTTTTTTTTGGGAGGCATAATCCATGAAAAAGATTAGGGCGGCCATTATCGGCGCAGGCGGTTATGGCGGGTGTGGCGCAACCGAGCTTCTTATCGGTCATCCGAACGCACAAATCGTCGCCCTTTTTGATCAGCAGGATATCGGCAGGCCCATCAGCGATCTTTACCCACATCTTAAGGGCTTTTGCGATCTGCCTTTGCTCGATCCGAACGACCCCAACCGACCCGAAGACTTCGATGTGGTGTTTTTTTCCACCCCGGACGGGGTGGGACAAATAGAAGCAAGGCACTGGTTGAGCAAAAGCTCAAAAGTTATTGATTACAGTGGTGATTTCAGATTCAATAACGCCGATACCTACCGGGGCTACGCCTCGCGGATCGGGAAAAGCGGGGAGCACGCTTCTCCGGACCTTCTCCCGGAAGCTGTTTACGGGCTTGCCGAACTTCACCGCAAGGAGATCGCTGGGGCTCGTGTCGTGGGCAATCCCGGATGCTTCGCCGTAAGCTGCATTCTCGGACTGGCGCCTGCCGTCAAGGCCGGCCTTATAGCAACCGATTCGATCATCTGCGATTCCAAGACAGGGGTCTCGGGAGCAGGGAAGAAACCCGCTCCGAATTTTCATTATCCTGCCAGGTACGACGCGATGAACGCTTACAGGATCTCGGGTCATCAGCACGTCTACGAAATCGAGAGGGAGTTGGGACTGGCGGCGGGAGAGGAGTTGAAAATCACCTTCACACCCCATGTCATCCCTCTGTGCCGCGGCATCCTGAGCACCATTTACGGGAATCTGAAACCGGGGCAAAGCGCTGAATCCGCTTTCGAAGCGTATCGCGCTTTTTACAAGGATGAAGCCTTTGTCAGGGTTTTTGGGCCCGGCAGCACAATCACAAGCACGGATGTGCGGGGGTCCAATTTCTGCAACATCTCGGTGAACGCCGATCCCAGAACAGGCAAGCTGATCGTGGTGAGCATCATCGACAACCTGATGAAAGGACAGGCAGGGAGCGCAGTTCAAAACATGAACATCATGTTCGGTCTGGAAGAAACCTCAGGTTTGCTCAGACCCGGCCAGTACCCCTAGAACGGTGTTTCGTGAGTTCTGTCCCCAACAACGGCATGTTTGAATGCTGGAACAACGCTTCGCATTCGTCCCATTTACCAGAGGCAAGAAAATCCGAAAAGAGTTCGACCGACTCAGTTTTGAAAGTTTGAAGGTCCTTTTAGGCTTTCTTTGATCCGGGCCGGTGTCATGGGAAGCCTGAACAGGCGCGCTCCCGAGGCGTCGTAAACCGCATTGGCGATAACCGCGCCCATATTGACGATAGGCGGCTCGCCCCCACCCTGGGCCGGCAGATCCGCGTTATCGACAAGAATCGCTTCAATCTTGGGCGCCCATGAAAAACGAGGGATTTCATAGGTGTCGAAATTCCGGTCTTGGATGCGGCCGCCCTTGAAGTGAATTTCCTCGGACAAGGCATAGCCCAAACGCATGGTGATGCATCCTTCGATCTGCGCTTTGGCGCCGTCCGGGTTGAGCACCTGCCTGTTTCGTGTTTTGCCGCCGAAACCTCCTCCCACAAAAGGGGTTATGACGCGCACTTCTTCCCTGGGCATTCCGAGAGACTGCGCCACTTCATCTTGTGCGCCGAACGGGCGCTGTGTAGACGCCCAGACCGTGGCCGCATTATCCTCGATCTTGACCGTCGCCGTGTGCGGCTCCAGTGGAGCATGGGCCACATCTGGTACAAGGTACGTTCCTTCATGACCAGACCTTTTGAGGGCAAAAGATTTGTGAAAAGTATAGGACAGGGCGGCAAACTGCGCAAGCGCGTTTGGGGACAGGGATTAGGATTGACAATGACTGACGAATCTATGGCCAGTG
>JAWOJI010000007.1:0-4099 GCA_046481735.1 Desulfatiglandales bacterium
TCAGAATCAGGCTGAGCGCCTCTTTCGCGTCATCAACGTTTTCCACGACCATCTCTACGCCATAGAGTTTTTTCACAGCCTTCACAATCATCTCGTTTTCAACTTTGATCTTCATGGTCCCGTCCTGCTCTGATTTTCTTTTTCCGCCCTGGCGTCACAAGGTGATTCCCCTTGAAAACCCGCGCCTCTCGAACAGGGGCTCCCCTCTGCCGGAACGATTGATCATAGCAGCAATGCGGTCATTTTTCCAACAATTTGAAGCGGTGACATTTCTTGGTTTTTTGAGATGACCTGGCGATGGTCTCGAGCATGGGGGTCTTTATCAAGGCTGAACGAATAGGCTGAGTGCACTCTGAAGAAATTGCTTTGTAAAGTTATAAAAGTATGCTAACATAAGCATTATTTTGCTATTTCTGCCAAAAAGAACAGAAAAACACACTTCCGTGAGTCGTTTGCGTTCAAAGACCAAGGACCAAAGCCGTTTCTTGCGGGGTCGTGAACGTTTCGGAAATCGAAAGGATTTGTGATACCCCATGTCTGAGAAGGAATCGATTGGAAGACTTTTGAAAGAAGCTGAAGTCTATCGAACCCATGGTTTGCTGGCTGATTCCAAAGCAAAATATCTTGAGATCCTCTCATTGATCCAAAGCCACCCCGCGCTTTCGAAGAGCAACAAGTTCATCGAAGGGGTGAAAAGCAAAATTCGAGCCGTCGAAAAATCCCTGCAGGAGCTCAGGAAGCGCCCGAACAAACCGGAACTGACCCAAGACATGCAAACCCTCATCAAGAAGCTTTTCACCTTCTCACAGACCGAGGAGGCTGCTGCCATTGAGGGCGCTGTGGCTCTCGCCAAGTTCGGCCAGCACGAGAAGGCGCTCAATGAATTTCACCTCCTTCTGGAGCAGGGCGTTTTGCCGTTTGTAACGGCAAAGAACATTGTACGGTGCCACGTAGCCATCAAGAAGCCCCATGCATTGGTGGATGACTTCACCAAATGGTTGTCTCGCGACTTTTTTTCTTTCGATGAACTCAAGCAGTTGCGCTCCTTCATATTAGAGGCTTTTAAAAAGGAGAACATCGAGGTGCGCCTGCCCGAGGTAACCGCTCGTCCGAGAAGAGCGGCGGCGGCAAAAAAGGGCCAAGTCACCTTTCTGGAAATCTCCGCTATTTCCATTCACGTTCAGGGGGGCCCCTTTAAGGGCCAGGATCTTGATTTCGAAGTGGAGTTTCAGTCAGCCAACACTGTGACGGTTCATCTTCCTTCCACAAGAAAGGAGATCGTCGATTTCCTCGCACCCGGCACCCGTCTTGATGACATTCAATGCTATTCCCCCATCACCGTGTTTCGGAGCAGCGGAACGGTTGCGGGGACGGCAACCATCAAACATGGTCCAAAGAGGGGAGATTACACCCTGGACATTTCCATTGACGCAGACTAAAGGGCGCCAATGATGACGCATGACGGCTCGTGGCAGAGCCTGAACCAACGGAGTCATAAGGAGGGCCTTCGACCGGACTATGGCTATTTTCAATGCAAAGGATAGGATCATCGAATGCAAGCTTGTCTATTACGGTCCAGGCCGCGGCGGCAAGACCACAAATCTCGAATACATATTCAAGGCATTCAACAAGAACACCTCCGCAGAAATGATCTCCATCAATACCATGGGAGACCGGACCCTGTTTTTTGATTTTCTGCCCATGGGACTCGGAAAGATTCGTGGATGTGAAGTCAAAATACAGCTTTACACGGTGCCCGGTCAAGCCAGGTACCGTTCAACCAGGAAAATGGTGCTCAAAGGGGTGGATGGGATTGTTTTTGTGGCCGACTCCCTTGAAGTGCGAAGAAAGGCGAACCTCCTTTCACTGCGCGATCTCGCGGATAACTTGAAGGATGAAGGCAAGAGCATCTTTCGAATCCCGCTGGTGCTGCAGTACAACAAGAGGGACCTGGCAGGACAGGGGCTTCCCCTCTTACCGGTTGAAATCATGGACCTGGACCTGAACGCAAAGCTGAAAGCCCCTTATTTTGAGGCAAGCGCACTGGAGGGGAAAGGAGTCGGAACGACAATGAAGCAGGCGCTGCTTGTCACCCTGCGCCACCTCCAAAAGGAATTGAAATGGACGAGGTAGAAAGCCCTTTATGAGCGGGAAAGTCGTTCTCACAGGAGGCCTGAAATTCACAAGCCTGGCTGATCTTTTTCAAATCATCGGGGGGAACAACAGCACCGGCACGCTTCGCATCAACAGCCAATACACGCCTGAGCCGGGAATCATTTACTTCTTGGATGGAAACCCGGTCAATGCCTCGGACGGCCTTCTGCAGGGACTGGAAGCCGTGTACGCCCTCTTTGGCAGAACCGATGGAGACTTCGAGTTCATCGAGGGCACAGTTCCTGTGGAACAGGTGATCAGGAAAAGCCGCATGGAGATTCTGCTGGATGCCCTGCGAATGATCGATGATGGGGAAATCAAGAAGGTGGCGCCTCTTGCCGCACAGGAGGTGTCGCTCGAAAAGACGGCACAACCCAATCAAAACAAACAAGCCGGTCCCTCGGTGATTCAGGGGCCTGCGATCGATTATTTTTGCATCCTGGATGAGGAGCACTTCCCCGACGGCAGGACAATTGTCAAAGAAGGCAGCCACGGGAAGTGGATATGGGTTCTCCTTGAGGGAACGGTAAAGATCAGCAAACAAACGCAAAGAGGCCCTTTACCCATCCTTTACTTAGGCGAAGGGTGTTACATCGGAACTTTTACTTCTCTCCTTTTTCATGATTACGCAAGGAGCGCATCCGTTACCGCCGTGGGCGACGTTCGGCTTGGTTTGATCGACACGCAGCGGCTCGCCAGCGAATTCTACACTCTGCCCAATGATTTCCGGAGCATGCTGGCCAGCCTGGATCGACGACTCAAGGATACCACGAACCGCGCAGTAGATCTGGCCTTGAAAAAGGAGGGACTGTCACTCCCTGGGAAAGGTCTGGAGGTCGTGATTCAAAGCGGGTCAAGAAAAGAAGAAGCCTATGTGATCACCGAAGGGACAGCCTATGTGATAAAAAAAATCCAGGAGGGGCGCCTTCCCCTTCTGGAACTCAAAACAGACGATTTTTTCGGCCCTGTTCCCTTCATGGATACGGGCCAGGAGCCACGATCCGCCATGGTTGCCGCCACAAAGGATCTCAAGGTTCGAAAACTCAATACCCGTGAACTCCAGATGGCGCACAATGGGCTTTCCACGGCGTTCAAAGGCATGATCTTCAATGTGTGCGCCTGTCTTTCCTGCACGACGAGGCTGGCCGAAGTGTTCAGCCGCAAGAAATAGCTTCCATGTCCCGGGCCAAGCTCACCAGGATGTCCTCGGCACGTTCCAGGGTCACATCGTTCATATTCAAAGTGATCGTGTAGAGGAGGGGGTCGTCATGGTTGCCTTCCGGCGAAAAGCAATTCAAGAAGCGGGTTCGAATCAAATCCGATCGCTTTACGGCCCTTTCCGCTTCAGATTTCGTAATGTGGTGCTTTTCACATAAGAAGCGCACCCGATGCTCCTCGTCTGCCACGAGCAGCACATGCATGGTTCCGTGATAACCCCTCAGTGCGTAATTCCCCCCCCGCCCCATAATCACCACATTGCCTTCCCGGTGCAGCTTGTAGAGGACCTCCTTGATCTCCTCCACGTAGCGCTGTTCCGTCAGTTGCCCTGTATCGGAAACGTGTCGCTCAATGAACTCGGGGCTTACAACCCAGTCCAAAAGCTTCAACAATTTGGAAGTCCCCGCTTTTTCAAACGTTCGAACCTGGGAGGGCGCAACCCCTGCTTTCTTTGCAACCTCCTTGATCAGCTCATCGTCAACATATCGATATCCCAGCCTTTTTGCCAAAATTGAACCCAATGTCGCTCCGCCTGCCCCAAAGTGACGGGAAACGGTAATGGTTGCCATGCTGATTTGTCCTCCTGAATCGGTGTCAATGGGGCGGGGTCCACCCGGTCCTGCCCATAAGCCATATCCCCCGCCTCAACCGGCGTGACCGGGCTGATTTTTCCTTAAAGCGATCATGCTGTGAGAAGTCAAGCAAATTTTGTTTGAGGTAAGAGTTT
>JAWOJI010000011.1:0-3676 GCA_046481735.1 Desulfatiglandales bacterium
CGGGTGAAGAGATCGGCGTCCGAATCGATCACACCTTGCTTCAGGACGCGACAGGGACCGTGGCCATGCTTGAATTCGAGGCTCTGGACATCGACAGGGTCAAGGTGGAGCTTGCCGTCCAATACGTGGACCACAACATTCTTCAAACCGACAACAAGAATGCGGACGACCATGTGTTTCTCAGAACGGCGTGCGCAAAGTACGGAGTTTATTTCAGCCCGCCGGGGAACGGTGTCTCTCATCAGGTCCACATGGAGCGATTCGGCGTACCGGGCAAGATCATTCTTGGCGCGGACAGCCATACGCCTGGAGCGGCAGGGGTGTCCATGCTCGGTATCGGCGCAGGAGGCCTGGATGTGGCTTTGGCCATGGCGGGCATGCCTTACTCGCTCCCATGCCCGAAAGTGCTGGGTGTGAAGCTGACCGGGAATCTTCCCCATTGGGTCAGCGCCAAGGACGTGATCCTGGAAATGCTGCGACGCTACGATGTGAAAGGGTGCGTGGGCAAGATTGTGGAGTACTATGGTCCGGGAGTGAAATCCCTTTCCGCTACGGATCGAGAGACAATCGGAAACATGGGCACTGAGCTTGGGGCAACGAGCACGGTTTTTCCTTCCGATGAGAAGACCTTTGCCTACCTAAAAGCACAAGGCCGGGCAGAAGCCTGGAAGGAACTCTGTGCCGATGAGGGTGCAACCTATGATGAGAATGCCGAAATTGACCTCTCTTCCCTGGAACCCCTCATCGCCTGCCCCTCATCGCCGGGCAATGTGGTCACCGTGCGTGAGGTGGCCGGTCGCAGGGTTCACCAGGTCATCATAGGCAGCAGTGTAAACTCGTCCTTTCGTGATCTCATGGTGGTGGCCAAGATCATGGAAGGCCGTCGAAGAAATCCCGGCACGGATCTGCACATCAATCCAGGGAGCAAGCAAGTCCTGGAAAACGTCGCACATCAGGGCGGGCTCATGGCTCTGCTCTCAGCGGGGGCAAGGATTCACGAATCGGGGTGCCTGGGGTGCATCGGCATGGGCCAGGCCCCGGGGTCGGGCCAAATCAGCCTTCGAACTTTTCCCAGGAACTTTCCGGGGCGGTCCGGAACCAAGAACGACCAGGTCTACCTATGCTCTCCGGAAACAGGCGCAGCCGCCGCCCTGAAGGGAGTGATCACCGATCCCCGCGATTTGGGCGAGGAGATGGCTTACCCGGAAGTTCAGGATCCTCAATCATACCTTAGCGACACTCTGTCCGTTCTGCACCCCGCCCCCGACCCAAGTCGGGTGGAAGTGATCCGCGGGCCGAACATCCGACCCCTTCCCAACATGGAGCCCCTTCCCGAGGATCTGGGAGGAGAGATCGTAATCAAATTGGGCGACAATATCTCCACGGACACGATCATGCCTGCTGGAAACACCGTTCTCCCCCTTCGATCCAACATCGAAGCCCTCAGCACCTACGTTTTTTACCAGATCAATCCGGAGTTCCACAAGGAGAGCAGAAAGGCGGGTAACGTCGTCGTGGTAGGGGGGGAGAACTACGGCCAGGGATCGAGCAGGGAGCATGCAGCCCTGGCCCCCCGATTTCTAGGGGTGCGCATCAAGATTTCCAAGAGCTTTGCGCGAATTCACAAGGCCAACCTGTGCAATTTCGGAATCCTTCCCCTTCAGTTCAAAGACCCTTTGGACTATGACCGCCTGAGCAAAGGGGACAAAGTTGTGCTTCCTCAGATCCGAGAGCGCGTCGCAAGAGGAGACAGGGAGATCCCCGTGGAGTTCAACGGCCGTCGTATTATGACCATCCTGGACGTGTCGGATCGCCAGCGAAAACACTTGCTGGCAGGAGGAACGTTGAATTATGTGAAAGAGCAACTGAGAAGGGCCTAGTGTCATTTTTCGGCAAGTCAATACGTGCGAAAATTGAAAATCTGATGGGTTCTCTACATTCGAAAATCGAATTTCGTGCTTCGGATTTCCGTGTCTCTTGGAAGTGGGTCAAATTGGTGGCTCAATTTGAGGATCTTAGATCGCCATTTTTGAGCGCAGAGCTTTTGAGATAGGGAACTAGAGTGCCGAAAGTGATAGAGCAGGAGGGTCTTATGACAGAAATTGTGAGTGTAAAAAACACGGGGTTGCGGGGAATCACCGTCGCCGACACCAAGATCAGTTTCATTGACGGCGAAAAAGGGATTCTCATTTACCGAGGATACCGGATCGAGGATTTGGCCAAAAACTCGACCTTTCCGGAAGTCGCTCTTCTTCTTTTGAACGGGGTGCTTCCGGAAAAAAAGGAGTTGGAGCTTTTTGAAAAGCAGATTGCCGATGCCGGGCGGGTGCCGGAATATGTCTTCAAAAGCATGAAGCACTGGCCCGGAGGGGCAAGGCCCATGGATGTCCTGCAGGCGGCGGTTCCCATTCTGGCCGTCGGGGACGGGGATATCGGCGATCAGACGAGGGAGGCCAATGTGAGGATGGCGGTACGGCTCATTGCGCGCGTTCCTGCCGTGGTTGCCGGATGGCACAGAATACGTCAGGGCCTTGACCCCCTTGTTCCGGATGACTCTCTCTCTCACGCGGCTAATTTCCTTTGGCAACTCCACGGGAAAAAGCCTGACCCGGAAATGGCCAGGGACCTGGATGTGTGCCTCATCCTTCATGCGGATCACACCTTCAACGCCTCAACCTTCGCCTGCCGTGAAGTGGTTTCCACGAGGGCCCACATGTATGCAGGAGTCGCGGCCGGTGTCGGGGCCCTGTCAGGGAGCCTCCACGGCGGGGCCAATGCGGAAGTGATGAAAATGCTTCTGGAACTGGAGCCGGAAAAGGATATCGCCGGGTGGGTCAAGCGGCGTATTGACCAGGGGGAACGGATTATGGGCATGGGCCATGCCGTTTACAAGACCATGGACCCGCGGGCCAGGTTCCTTAAGGGCATGGCTTTGAGACTGGGGAAGAAGACCGGACAGAGCAGGTGGCATGAGCTTTCCACGCAAATCGAGGAGGCGGGATTGAGAGAGTTTTCGTCCAGGGGCAAGAGCAACATCCAGCCCAACGTGGATTTCTACAGCGCCCCTGTTTACCACATCATGGGTATCCCCAGGGACCTGATGACGCCCATTTTCGCCCTTTCCAGGGTGGCTGGATGGTGCAGCCACATCATAGAGGAGAAGTTTGCCGAGGCCCAGGAAAAGCCCGCCCTTTACCGGCCTCAAGCCGAATACGTGGGCCAGTATTGCGGGTTGATGGGGTGTGAGTACGAGCCGCCGAATGAAAGATAGGAGTCCGTCGTCCGTTGTGATTTGTCCGTTGCAGGGTGCATAAAATCGGGGCCGGGGTCTATGGAACGAAAGGGTTTTTCGGCCCTGAGAAATCGCAGGGGAATGCGACATGCCACAGGCCACGAGCGACAGCTTGCTTTGAATGTCACGATCTAATTATCTATCTTGAGATTCTCACGATGAGTCTCAGCGTAAATGGTTCCAGGATGACCTACCGCATCGAAAAAGATAGCATGGGAGAGGTGAAGGTGGCTGACGCAGCCTACTACGGCGCTCAGACGCAGCGTGCGCTGGAGAACTTCACCGTAAGCGGGCTCAAGTTTCCGGCGCCTTTCATCCATGCCCTGGGGATGATTAAGAACCACGCCGCCCTGGTGAACGCGGAATTGGGCCTTCTCGCTCCAA
>JAWOJI010000052.1:0-8435 GCA_046481735.1 Desulfatiglandales bacterium
GCCAAAACAAGAAAGCCGATCTGCACCATCATCTTTCCTTTTTCAATAGAGACGGCGCCCCCCTCCCCGCCGATGCCCAGGAGCACGCTCAGGGACAAGGGGATGGTCAGCATGCTCATGCCGTTTGCGAGGACGGTGATCAGGAGCGCATGGGCCATGTTCCCTCCCGCAGCCCCGGTCATAACGACCCCGCTGGTCATTGTGGTCGGCGTGACCGCCACCAGGAAAAGCCCGATTCTGGTTCCCCGATCCATGGGAAGGGCACTGATCGCATAGGCAACGACAGGAGCCATGACGAAGATAATGAGGAGAGCCAGGGCAGTGCCTTTCAGATCCCCGAGCCCCTTCCTGATCTGCTCATTGTTCAGGATCAAGCCCGAGGCAAGGAAGATGAGGAAGATCACGGCATCCGCCCCGCCTTGCGCCTTGCACCACCTGCCGAGAGCGGCTACACGTTCACTCCCGTCAAAGAGGGTGATCAAGCAAACCGCTGCAAGGCCGAAGAGAAACCATCTTTTCTTGACATACTCCAGCGCTTTCACGGAACACCCATGCCCCACGTATAAAAGTTCGAATCTTAGGGCCTTGGGAACAAAAAGTCAAAGGAGCCGGAAAGATGGAAAGATGCTCATTTTTCTCTTGACATCAAAAGTCCTCCTTATGTTTACTGACTTGCAACAAGTTTATGGGTTTGAGGCATGCTCGAAAAGAAAATTGCCGACAAAATCCGTCAGATCCGAAAGACCCGGGGTCTAACCCTTGATCAACTGGGAGTGGAAGCAGGGCTCTCCAAGGCGCTCCTTTCGCGAATCGAGAACAACCGGGTCTCTCCTCCCATCGCCACCCTGGCAAAGATCTCCCAGGGACTCGGCGTGCCCATCAGCGTTTTCTTCGCCGGGGAAGGAAACGATCAGAAAGGCTATGCAGTGACCCGCAAAGCCGACAGAAAAGCGGTAGTTCGAAAAGGGACCAAGATCGGCTTCACCTACTACTCGCTGACAAGCCTCAGCAGCCCGCATATGATTGAGCCTTTTATCGTCAAGTACCCGGTCATTGCCAAAGAACCCACCACTCTCTTCGACCATCCTGGAGAAGAGTTTCTTCTTGTCTTGAAAGGAAAAATGGAGCTGATTCACGGCAAAGAGCGCATACGGCTGCACCCCGGCGATGCCGTGCATTTTGATCCTTCCGTTCCTCACAGGGGGCAAAACGTGGGAGCTTCGGAGAGCGAATGCCTGGTCGTTGTGATTGACAAAGGGGTGTAGAGAAGCGGGAAAGAACCTTTGCTCTCTTGCCGCCTCAACTTCCGGCGGCAGGAGAATTTTAAAAACCCCAAAAAAAGAGGAGGAAAAGGAGATGAGAAAAACAAGTCGTAAACTTTTGGCGGTTTTGGCCGCGGCGCTTTTCCTGGCGCTGTTCCTTACAGGCTCGGGAGATGCCTTTGAGTTCAAGAAAGAGTACAAGATGCAGCTCAATGTGGGCCCAACTTTTTACTGGGGCATGGGAGCGACCAAATTTGCCGAACTGGTGAAGGAAAAAACCGGGGGGAAGATGAACGTCAAGCCCTACTACTCGAGCCAGCTTCTCAAGGGCGCCCAGCTTCAGGCCGCCCAGCTCGTAGCCACCGGTGTCATTGACTGCGCCCTGGAGTCGACCATCAACATCTCTCCGGTCATCCCTGAATGCAACGTGTTCTCTCTGCCCTTCTTCATCAACACCTTTGAAAACCTCGACAAAATGAAGGCGGGTCAGAGCGGAAAGGCCGTGTTTGAAGCCATGGGGAAAAAGGGACTGGTCGCGCTTGATTGGGCTGAGAACGGTTTTCGCCAGGTCACCAACAGCAAAAGAGTGGTCCAAAAGCCTGAAGACATGAAGGGTCTCAAAGTGCGTGTTGTGGGCAGCCCCATCTTTGTCGACATTTACAGGCAACTGGGCGCAGATCCGGTGAACATGAACTGGGGTGATGCGGTGACCGCATTTCAGCAGGGGGTTGTGGACGGCCAGGAAAACCCTGTCGGCGTTCTGGTGCCGGTTCAGATCTGGCAGTATCACAAGTATGCCACATTCTGGAACTACCTTGCGGACCCGCTCATCTTCTATTGGAACCAGAAAGAATGGGACGCCTTCCCGCCCGATGTGAAAAAGGCCGTCCAGGAAGCGGCTGCAGAGGCAGGCCGGTTTGAAATCGCCCTGTGCCGTGCCGGGCTGGATGGGGAAAAGTCCATCAACATCCTGAAGAACGAGTTCAACTACACCATGGAGGTCCCGGAGCCTGTCAAGTTCATGGAGAGCAAGGGCATGACCGTGACCTTCCTCAGCGACGAGGACGTGGCGGCCTTCGAGGCGGCAACCAAACCGGTACTCGACAAGTGGGTCACACAAATCGGAGAGGATGTCTACATGAAAGCCAAAGCGGACATGGGCAAAAAATAGGTTCCTGTGTTTCATCCTTCGCCCCCCCAGCGGGACGGGGGCAAGAAGGAAGCGCCTTTTCAGGACCAGGCCTGCAGAAAAGCCGGGGATCCCTGCAGGCCCTGATCCTGGCCGCCTTTCCGGAGAGGTCTCATGGGTCGCATCAGGTTGGATCAGTTGCTTGCCGCTCTCTTTCTTTTTGTCATGGCATCCATTGCTTTTCTCAATGTCATCAGCCGCTATGTCTTTCACTTCTCCTTTGCGGCGACCGAAGAGATCACCATCAACCTTTTCGTGTGGCTCACCGTCATCGGATCCGGCCTGGCCTTTGAGCGGGGAGGTCAGCTCGGGATGGTGACTCTCTACAATGTCTTCCCGAGAAACATGAAGAAGATTGTGACCTTGATCAATGCGGCCCTGAGTGCCCTTCTCTTCATTCTTGTGGATATTTACATCATTCAGGCCATCTACCAGGAAATAACCCTCTTCCAGGCGACCTCTCCCGCGCTGGCGGTGCCGATCTGGATCTACTACGTGGGGGTCCCCCTGTTTTCCGTCTTTGTTTTCCGGGGCGTCTACAGGCATTCTGCCGAGAAGGTGAAGCTACTGCGCGAGGGGGAGTGACGACATGGAAGCGATTGTCATCTTCGCGTCCTTCGTGATCTTCATGGCCATGGGAATGCCCATCGGCACCGCTCTCGGGATTGCTGCGGTCCTCACCGTTTACTGGTTTGACCTCGGAATCGGGATGCTCGGGGTGAACTTCGTATCGGGAATCGCCTCCTTTCCCCTTCTGGCCATTCCCTTTTTTGTGCTTGCGGGCGTTATTCTGCAGAAAGCCGGGCTCGCCGCAACCATCGCCCACTTCTTCGAGCTCCTGGTGGGGAAGGCCGTAGGCGGCCTTGCCATGGTTGCCGTCCTGACCTGCATGTTCTGGGGCGCCCTTTCAGGATCAGGGCCTGCGACAACCGCTGCCGTAGGTCTGATTCTTCTGGCCCCCATGGTCAAGCACGGCTATGACAAGCACTTTGCAGGAGCTGCAATCGCGAATTCGTCCGACCTCTCCATCATCATCCCCCCGAGCATTGCCTTCATCATTTACGGAAATATTACCAGCGTCTCCGTGAGCGCCCTTTTTGTAGCAGGCATCCTTCCGGGACTCATCACCGGTGCAGGAACCGTGCTGGTGGCCTATCTCGTGTCCCGAAAGCGAGGATACCGGGGCCTGGAAAAGAGGGGGTCCATCAAGGAGATCCTCATCGCCCTGAAGGATAGCGTATGGGCGATCCTTGCTCCCGTCATTATTCTCGGCGGCATTTACTCCGGACTCTTCACACCCACCGAGGCGGCGGTCGTCGCGGTTTTCTACAGCCTCTTTATCGCCGTGTTCATTTATCGTTCTGTGACGTATCGCGATTTTGTCGAGATCTTCGCAGAAGCCGCGGTGACCAGTTCCGTCATTATGTTCATCGTCGTGTTCGCGGGCATCTTTACCTGGGCCGCCTCGGTCATCGGGATCATCGATCTTGTCGCAAACGCCATCATCGGCATATCCCCAAACGCAGTGGTCATGATCATCCTCGTCAACCTTCTTCTTCTCGCCTTGGGCATGATCCTGGATGCCATTTCCATCTCCTATCTCATCATGCCCATCCTGATACCTGTGCTTGCCGCGTTCAACATCGACCCCCTTTGGTACGGCGTGATATTCATCTCAGCCCTGGCGATTGGCCAGGCAACGCCGCCGGTGGGTGTGAACCTTTTCACAGCGGCCAATCTGGTCAGAGGGGATCTCGACTCCGTGGCCAAGGAGGCGATTCCTTTTGTCATCATGGATGTCGTCGTTCTGATCATCCTTTCCTTCGTACCCTGGTTTTCTCTGTACTTGCCGGTCAAGGCCGGCCTGTACACTCCGTGAGCCGGGGTGCAAAGCCATGGGCGTTACGTGAATGAAATGAATCCCTTTGCTCCGCGCAGAGGGGAAAACCGGTCGGGAGAAGTGCCCATGAATCAAAAGAAATTGCGCAAGACCGAACTGCTCGATCTTCTAGGAAAGATGCTCCTGGTGAGGGCCTTTGAGGAAAAAGCGGGCGAGCTGTTCCAGCAGAACCTGATCCCCGGTTTCATTCACCTGTCCATCGGTCAGGAAGCCTCCTCCGTGGGAACTTGCTCCCTTCTTCGCACCGATGACTATGTGGCCACCACCCACAGGGGGCACGGGCACATGCTCGCCAAAGGGGCGGACCCGAAGCGCATGTTTGCCGAGCTCCTGGGAAAAGCAACAGGCTACTGCAAGGGGAAGGGGGGGTCCATGCACATCGCCGATTTCTCCCTTGGCATCCTTGGAGCGAACGGTGTGGTGGCAGGCGGATTTCCCATCATTGTGGGTGCAGGGCTTTCCATCAAGCTCAGGAAGACGGATCAGGTAGCCGTGGTTTTCTTCGGCGACGGCGCGTCCAACCGGGGTCCTTTTCACGAGGCGGCAAACATGGCGGCCATCTGGAACCTGCCGGTCATCTTTGTGTGCGAAAACAATCTTTATGCCTCCACGACTTCGGCCTCTTACTCGCTTGCCGGCGGAACGGTTGCAGGCAGGGCCTGTTCCTACGGCATCCCCGGGCACACGGTCGACGGAAACGACATTTTCGCAGTCCGAGAAGCAGTTGGGAAAGCAGTTCAGAGGGCCAGATCCGGGCAGGGGCCTTCTATCGTGGAAAACAAGACGTACCGCTACCGCGGCCACTTTGAGGGAGATCCTCAGCGATACCGGCCGCCCGGAGAGGTGGATGGTTTCAGGAAAAGACAGGATCCGATTGCGGTGTGCGCAGGATACCTGAAGAAGAAAAAAATTCTTTCGGACGGCATTGAGCAAACGATGAGGAGCGAGGTGGCGCGTATCATCGATGAAGCGCTTCTTTCCGCCCAGGCGGCTCCCCTGCCCCGGCCCGAAGAAGCGCTGGAAGATCTCTTTGCGGCGCCCTAAAAGGTGCTGATAAGAAATCCGGCGGCGCAGACAGGTTTTTACCCGCCCCCGGCCGGCGCTTATACGTGGCGCCTATACATCAGGAATCACGAGGTCGAAAATCGGAGATGGTGATGAAAGAGAGGCTTGACAGATGACAGAGCGACTTCTTTCTTGTTCCGAAGCTCTTGCGGAAGCCCTTCACGAGGAGATGGAGCGGGATGAGAGCGTTTTCATCATCGGTGAGGACCTTCGTGCCCATGACGGCATTTTCGGACAGTTCAAAGGCCTTCCCGCAAAGTACCCTGAAAGAGTCATCGATACGCCCATTTCGGAAACCTGCATAGTCGGAGCCGGATTGGGAGCGGCTTTAACCGGTATGAGACCCCTCGTGGACCTGCATTTTGCCGACTTCTTTACGACAGCGATGGATGAAATCACCAACCAGGCTGCCAAGATTCGATACATGTTCGGCGGCCAGGCCAAAATTCCTCTCGTGATCTGGGCCCCCGACGGCGGCGGGCTCTCTGCGGCGGCGCATCACTCTCAGTGTCTGGAAGCGTGGTTTGTGCACACCCCGGGGCTCAAGGTGGTGGTTCCCTCCGAACCTGCGGATGTAAAAGGCCTGATCAAGAGTGCGATCAGGGAGGACGACCCGGTCATTTTCTTTCAGCACAAGAAGCTCTTCGCTCAAAAGGGACCGGTTCCCGGGGGAGAATACCTGATTCCTTTAGGCAAAGGCGATCTCAAGAGAAAGGGCCGCGATATCACCATGATCACCTACTCGCGCATGACCTACCTTTGTCTTGAGGCGGCGAATCAGTTGTCGCAGGAAGGCATTGAGGCTGAGATAATCGATCTACGGACCCTAAAACCCCTCGACTTTGAAATCATCGCCGAGTCGGTCAAGAAAACGTACCACGCTATGGTTGTCCACGAAGCTTGCCTTACCGGCGGTTTCGGCGCCGAGATTGCCGCAAGAATCGGAGAGGAGCTTTTTGACGACCTGGATGCCCCAGTCAAGCGAATCGGCGCAAAGGATGTGCCTATCCCGTTCAGTCCGGTTCTCGAAAACTTCGTTCTTCCCCAGGTGAGCGACATTTCAAGAGAAGCAAAGAGGGTTCTTAACCGTTAGACCGCCGAAGGATGAAAAACCGGAATGTCCCCGATCTTGCTGAAAGAGAAGTTTTCCGATCTGAGGAGTCATCATGATCTCGATCACCATACCGAAATTAGGTCTCACCATGGAAAGCGCCAAGCTCCTTCGCTGGGATAGGTCTTCCGGAAGCGAAGTGGTGGAGGGTGAGACCATCCTTGTCATAGAAACAGACAAGGTTACCTATGAAGTGCCTGCGCCCGGATCCGGGATTATCCACCCCGTTGCTCCCCCGGGAAAGGTTTGTGCGGTTGAGGAGGTCGTAGGGTATATTGCAGAAGACAGGGCGGAATACGACAGGATTTTGGTTCAATATCCCGGCGTAGCTGATGAAGGCGAACCCGGAGAAGAGGCAGCCGAAGAGACTGCAAAACCTGAAGCTCTCCCGCCCCGCAGCGCTCGCCTGAAAGCATCGCCCCTGGCTCGTGCCATGGCGCAGGAACATGGCCTGGACCTGCAGTTGATCCGGGGAACCGGTCCCGGTGGAAGGATCGTGAGAGCCGACATCCTGGCCGCCCTTGAGGAGCGCACAAAGGCGGCGGCAAGGAGAATCGACGGTCTGAATGCCATGACGGACAAGGAAATCCGCAAGGCCATTCCCATAACGGGTGTCAGGAGAATCATTTTTGACAACATGCATGCAAGCCTGAGCCAGTCCGCCCAGTTGACACTTCACACAGAGGCGTCTGCAGAGGCCCTGGTCGCTCTTCGTCAACGTCTTGTAAGAAACGGTGAAAAGATTTCCTACAATGCCATACTGATTAAAACGGCCGCTACGGCCCTGGCGATTCACCCCGGAATGAATGCGAGCGTCGTTGGAGGAGCAATGACCGTGTGGAAGCAGATTCACATCGGTCTTGCGATGGAAGCGAATGACGTCCTCGTTGTGCCTGTTGTGAGGCGACCTGACACAAAAACAATCGGTGAAATCGACAGAGAACTCGGTCAACTGGTCCTCAAAGTCAGGGAAAACAAGCTTTCCCCGGATGACCTGGTGAACGGAACCTTTACGATCAGCAACCTCGGCTTCGGCGACGTGGACTACTTTACGCCCATTATCCGGCCTCCTGAGAGCGCGATTCTGGGTGTGGGTCGTATCGCGAGAAAGCCTTCCGTAAAGGGGGATAGTATTGTCCCGGAGCAAAGGCTCGGGTTGAGTCTCACTTTTGACCATCGCATCATAGACGGTGCACCGGCAGCCAGATTCCTCAAAACTCTTAAAGACATGATCGAGGATCCATTGCTGCTCATCCGGTAATAAGGCAGTCTGCGTGTTCAGGGGTTCAGGGTTTAGGGAGTGAAATACCGATGGAGCCTCATGATGTTATTGTCCTCGGCGGAGGCGCCGGAGGCGTCGCAGCCGCCATCCGGGCAGCCCAACTCGGCGGCCGCGTGGCCGTGGTGGAAGACAAGTTCCTGGGCGGCCTCTGCATGAACCGAGGTTGCGTCCCCTTCGGTCACATGCTCGCGGCCTCCCACATCATCGGCGCCCTTGACCTGGGAAGAGAGATGGGGATCCAGTGCTCGAGCCTTGAGACGGATTTTTCAGCCCTTATGAAAAGACAGACCGAACTGGTTGCCTTCATGCGCCAGGGCGTCAAGGGGCTTTTCGATAAACATAATATCGCCCTGATCAAGGGCAAAGGAAAGATTGAAGCTCCCGGCAAGGTGGAGGTGGACGGGAACATCCTGCCGTTCAAGAAAATCATCCTGGCCTCTGGCGGCCAATGGATCAAACCGGAGATCCCCAACCGTGATCTTCCCGGAATCGTAAACAGCGATTACCTCTTGGAAGCCAAGACACTGCCCGGCAGATGTCTCATCCTCGGCCACGGACCCCGTTCCATTGAGGTTGCCCAACTGCTTCATCGATTCGGATGCGATGTCCGTTTGGTCACTCCCAAG
>JAWOJI010000104.1:0-8703 GCA_046481735.1 Desulfatiglandales bacterium
CGCCGCGGCTTTCTGCCCAGGTCCACGGCTGTGCTGATGTACTCCCGGCCGTGGATGCCGTCCCTTGTGGGGCGGACGATTTCAGACATGTCGGTCCACATGCCGTCGAAACCCGCCCCGCTGAAAGGGCCGGGATATCCTGCCCCGGACACGGGGATTTTGCCGGTTTCAGCCTGGCGCCAAAGCCTCGCGATGATCTGCGGGCTCCAGTAAGCATCCCCAAGCCCTGTGAACTCCGGGTTGATTCCTTTGTGAATCAGCTCCTTGGGGCAACCCTGCACGCACCTCAAGCAGTTCATGCACTCGTTGTCCACGGAGTCCATCATCTGCCGCCCGTCCAGTCCGCGGCGTTCATAGACCTTGTACACGCACTGCTTCTTCACGCACACGGGGCACTTCAAGCATCCCTCCTCCCAGGCAATGACGCCGGAGCGCGTGATCGCCTTGAAGCGGTTGGGGATCGTCCTTGTGTGGATCATGTATTTCTTCGGCATGTGGAACCCCTTAAAAACGGTACACGCCACAAGGCGCACGGTGCACCCTGCGCCTTGTGCCGTTCTTACCTCGGCCTCGGCAGCAGGCCTGCCCTTTCCACGAGCTCGCCCACCACATCTTCCCACTCGATGGCCATGATATGGACGCCCCTCACTCCCGGTATTTCCCGGAGGCGCCCGATGGTTTCGGCGCAGATTCTCAGGCCTTCCTCGGCCTGTTTCCCGGCCGGCGCTCCTTCCATTCTGCGGATGATCTCGTCCGGCACGTCCATGCCGGCCACCCGCTTTTTCATGTACCTGGCCATCCCTGCGGATTTCAGGGGAGTCACACCCCCGAGGATGTGCACCTTGTCCGTCAGTCCCCTGTCCCGGGCCATGGCCATCCACTTCTCGAATCTCTCCAGGTTGTAGATGCACTGGGTCTGGATGAATTCCGCCCCTGCCGAGACCTTCTTGGTCAGGCGAACCACCCTGAAGTTGAAAGGATCTCCGAAGGGATTGGCGGCGGCGCCGATGAACAGGTTCGGCGCTTTGGTCAGGGGCGCCCCTCCCAGGATGACCCCTCGATCCCGCATGCCTCGAACGACTTGCAGGAACTGAACGGAGTCGAGGTCAAAGACCCCCACCGCCTGGGGCTGGTTCCCGAAGCCCTGGTGATCCCCTGAAAGGCAGAGGATATTCCGGATGCCCAAAGCCGATGCCCCGAGGATGTCGGACTGAAGAGCAATCCTGTTCCGATCCCTCACCACCGCCTGGAGCACGGGATCCAGACCCTCGCTCTTGAGGAGCGCACACGCAGCGAGGCTGGACATGCGCACAATGGCGGTCTGGTTGTCGGTCACGTTCACGGCATCCACCTTCTCCCTCAAGAGCGCAGCCTTTCTTGCGATCACATCCGGGTCCGCACCTTTGGGTGGGCCGCATTCGGCGGTCACCGCGAATTCTCCTCGATCCAAAATGCTTCGTAAACGGCTCACTTTTGCTGATCCTCCCTGATAATCCTTCTCGGACCTCCCCCCTGTTTTTTCGACCAGTCCCTGGGAGGATAGATGCTTTCCAGCCTTTCAAGCGCCTCATGCTGCTCGAGCCTGTCGATGATAAGCTGCCACGCGCAGGGAATTTCAGGATTGACTTCGCACCGGCCTCCCACAGATCCGCCGCAGGGGCCGTTCAGAAGGTGTTTTGAGCACCTGGCCAGTGGGCAGATCCCGCCGAAATGGTAGAGCATGCAGTCGCCGCAACCCAGACAGTTTTCCACCCAGAGACCCTGCTCTTTGGTCTCACCCAGGAATTCCGTATTCAAAGCCGGGATGACCGGGATCTCCGGGAACATATCCGCAACGGCCTGGACACCGGCGCCGCACCCGAGGGACAGGAATGCGTCGTAATCCTGGACCATGTCGTCGAGAAGGACGACGAAGTCTTTCACGCACTGGCGGTCCAGTGTTTTTTCCCGGATGGCTTTCTCCTGACCTTCCATCTTTGCAGCCATGCGAAGGGTCGAGGCAAGCATGCCGGTCTCCTTCTCCCCGCCTGCGGCGCACTCCGCCACGCATGAACCGCAACCCAGGACGAGAATGCGCCGGTAGGGAGCGATCATCTTTCTGATCTCGTCCAGGGGCTTTTGTTCTGCCGTAATCATGATGCTTTCTCCTTCCACCGCTTCTTTTCCGTGAACACCGGAGACGGAGCGAGGCCGCTCACCCGTTCCATGATCTCCCTTGCGATGGCGCCGAGCCCTCTGGGGTTCTCCTTGCTGTTCATGACCATCCCCAGCCTTTCCCGCTCAAGACCGATCATGGCAATCATGTCCGCTGTTCTCTCCAGCCTCTTCCTTGCTCTCCCACTCCCCTCAGCGTACCGGCACGCCCCTTCAGGGCAAGCGATGAGGTAAGCCGCATCGGCGAACTCCTCCAAAGCCCTGAGCAGGTGAATGCTGTCGAGTCTTCCGCTGCAGGGGATGGGAAAAAGCCTCACAGACGCGCCGTAATCCTTCTCAAGGGCTTGCCGCTCGATCTCGCCGCTCTCAGGAACGTTTTGGCAATAAAAAAGGGCCAGGATCGGGCGTTTCTTCCTTGTTCCGGTCCGGCTTCGGGACGTTTCCTTGATCATGTTCCAACCAGCCTCCAATGAAATCTGTCAAGGCAAAATACATCTGAAGCCCCGAAGGGGCGTCTTATAAAATCCTCACCTGCGGATTTCATTACAAAAAAAAGGCGCTTTCCTCATCATCGAGGAACAGACGCCTTTGTCGTGATTCATTCAGCGATTCCCGAACTTCTTTGTGCAGGATCAGAAAAGAGAGTACCCGGTTTTTGTGTTTTGTCAAGCCATTTTCGACGTTACCTGCTTTCATTCAGACAGAAGATGGTTTTTGTAGTGGCCCCGAACACGGGAAAGACAGCTCTTCAGAGAGGCCATGAAGCGATCCTCATCGCCTTCGACCCCAAGAACCCTTTTCGCAAGAGCCCGCAGCTCCTCCCGTTCTTTTGGGACGGCGTGAATCTGTTGATCCTCCATGATTTGGAGGTAGTGTTCCACCCTGCGAAGAAAAAGGTAATCCTCCTTCAGCTCCGCGGCCGCCTGCCCCGGGAGAAGACCTGCATCGCTAAGCAGATCCAGGGCTCTCAGCGTATTCGCCTCCAGGATTTCAGGCCTTTCCCGGCAGTGCACAAGCTGAAGGCCCTGGACCAGAAATTCCACATCCCTCAAGCCTCCGGCGCCGCTCTTGACGTCCAGGGTGGCGCCCGAGGAAACCTTCACCGACGCCTTTCGCATCCTGTCTATGGAGCTCACAATGCTCCCGCGCTTTCTTTCCCTCGCCCAAACACCGCGCATGTGTTCAAGGAAAGCACGGCCCATTCTCACGTTTCCTGCCAAGGGACGAGCCTTCAGAGCGGCCTGGATCTCCCAGAGGGAAGCCGTTTTCCGGTAGTACTCGAGGAGCGTCGAAAAGGAGGGCACCAGCTCGCCCTCGCGGCCGAAAGGCCTCAAGCGCAAATCCACCCTGTAGGCATAGCCCTCTTCGGTGTGACGGGATAGATCCGAGCGCACCTCCTCCATGAGCCGCGCATAGATCATCCTGTTCATCCCTTTTACAGGATCATCCCGGTCGTCCCAGAGTCCGAGGAGATCAATGTCTGAACTGTAGTTGAGCTCCATGCCCCCCAGCTTTCCAAAAGCGAGAATGCAGAAATGATCCCTCACGTCCGGGGGCAGGCTCAACCTCTCAGCAGATTGTTCCATGGTCGCCCGGACAAACGCTTCAGCCAGATACGAAAGCTCCGCCACTGTGTCGCTGGTCGAGACGCCGAGGCACATATCCCGGGTACCGATGCGAAGGATTTCTCTCCTTCTCAGGCGCCGCATCCTGTTGAGCCATTCCTCATGGCCCGCGGAGCCCACCGCGGCCTGTCTCAGGTCGGCTTCAACCTCCCTTGATTCCCGGGGTCGATGAAGGATCTCCGGGATGACCACCCACTCCAGAAATCCGGGATTTCTCACCAGCGTGTCGGCCAAAAACTGGCTCCCTGAAAAAATCCCCATAAGGATCTCCAAACGCATGGGTTGGGAGAGGAGAAGATTGAAGTGAAACTCAGGGCTCGCTAGGGCGGCAAGGAAGCGCTCCCAGTTATTGAGCGCCATGTCGGGATCCGGTTTTCTTGACAGGATCTCAACGGCAAGGAGTGCAAGCTTGGAAAAGACCTCTCTTCGAGCGCCCTCACCGGCCAGGCTTTTCAGGTTCACGTAGGCCCGATTGCCGTTCTTGAACCCGGCCTTTTCCAGGACCCGGCTCTTGAGTTCCGGGGTTGCCCTGTCCGAAAGGACGAGGTCCGCAACGGTGCCCATTTCCCGGCCCGGCAGGGAGTCCCTGCCAAAGTGGCTTTCCACAAAAACGCGCACTCCGGCCGTGCAGGTCTCGAAGTCGATGCGCAGTTGTTCCCCCGGCGCCAGGGCGCCTCCCCTGCTGTAGCCCATGCGCCTCGCCAGGTGGGCGTACTCGAGGGACTCCGGCTCGGGGAGAAAGAGGTCCTGAGCAGAACCGCGAAGCATGCGCATGCTGTTGATGAGGCGCCTGAGGAATGCGTAGGCGGTCACGAGGCGCCCCGTTTCCATCTCTGAGAGGACCCCTGCCTCGGAGAGCGCGCCGAGCGCTTCGTGGATGAGCGGCGTTCTCAATGCGGGGAGGTCCATGCCGTGGGTCGCCTGGAGGATCTGAACGCTGTATTCAAGGTCCACAAGCCCGCCCGGGCTGAATTTTGCGTTCAGACGCCCGCCTTTTGTCTTTTCCGAGAACTGCTTCTCTCTCAGCTCTTGAAGATCTTGAAGGCGGATGGACCCGGAAAAATAGACCATCTCGTCTCTCAAACGTTCCACCTGTTTCCCCAAAGCAGGATCCCCGCCGATGGCCCGCAGGTTCACGAGGGCGATACGCTCATAGGAGTGCGCAGGGCCTTCCGGAGAGTAGTAGCGGCAAAAGCTCTCCAGGCTGCATGCAATGGGGCCGGCGTTCCCGTAAGGTCGAAGCCTGAGATCCAGGCGAAAGATGCCTTCCCTCTTGGCATGAATCAGGTTGGCCACGCCCTGGACCAGCCGCGCAAAAAACTCGGAATTGTCGATGGGCCTTTCTCCGTCCGTCCGGCCGCTGTCACGGTACAGGAATAGCAACTCCAGGTCCGAGGCATACCCGAGGGCGGCGCCTCCCAGCTTGCCCAGCCCGAGAACGGCGTATTTTGCCTCGAGACCCGCCACGGTGCCCGGGCGGCCGAAACGGCGAACCAGATCCTCATAGACCAGCGCGGCGGCTCTGCAGACCACCGCTTCGGCCAGCCGGGTCAGGCCTGCCGAGAGCGTCCTGAAATCAGCCTTGGGGTCCAGAATATGATCCAGATCAATCAGAAAGATCTCGCGATCCTTGAAATCATTGAGCCTCTTCCCTTGCTCCTCCAGGGACGAGGCGTCCCTGAGCGCCTCGTCGAGCCTCTCCTCCAGGGTTTCCACCTCTTCCGACGGACGGGCCTTTTTCCCGTCGGCGCCGAGCATCGGGAGAAGGGTTTCGTACTGGAGTCGCACGAAATCCTCCCAGAGGAAATCACTGGCCCCGAGGACCCGGGCGAGATGCTGAAGAAACCTCGGCTCTCCAAGCCGCTCCTGCCACCTCCCCTTTTCAGCTACATCGGCCAGGAGGTGATCGAAGCGCGAGAAAGCGGCGAAAGGATCCGGGGCCGCATCGAGAAAGTATGTAAACTGCTTGGTGAGAAGCGCGGAGAGGCGGACGCGATTCAGGAGATCCGGGTCGCTGATCTTGCGGCCTTGAAGGTCCACGAGGTCGATCACGTCTTCCACCCGGCCGCGGATGGTTCGGATCCTCACCTGTTCAATGGACAGATCGTGCATGGACAGGGCATTGGACAGGGTGTAAAGGAAGGCGGGCGTGTCCTGGCCGACCACCTTGAGGCGAGTGAAGGATTTCCATTTCTGATCGATTTCTACTTCCAGAGGGTAGAGAACCGCCGACCCGTCTCGGCGAAAAAGTGCAAGCCTGCAAACGACCATTTCATGGACTCTTCGCCTGGCCTCCAACACGGACGTTTCGTCCCCTTGTTCGAGAAGTCTGATGACGGCCCGCAGTGTTCCACGCAGCTCCCTTGCCCACGCATCGAAGGGCAGGGAGCTTTCAAAGGCGCCGGAAAAATGATCGATGATCCTTCTTCTCTTGTGAACCTCCCCCTGTTCCCGCATCCTCTCCAGGATTCGCCGCCGGACCCGCCTCTGACGGGGAACGCCCTGGTAGGTGAAAACATCCCCTGAAAGAATCTCATACCCTGCACTCGCAAGGACGCCGGTGATGATGGAAAACTCGCCGGGGTAATCAAAGGCCAGCACCGTGCAATCCAGAGTCCCGTCTTGTTTCGGATCGAGGAGAACCTCCACGGGATCCTCCGGAGTGAGCCGGGCAAGCGCACGGAGGTGACGATCCGAATCCTTCCTGCTGAAGATTTTGAAATACCTGTCCCGTAACCTTCCAAGATGCTCGGCCTGCAGTGCCTCATAAGCATCCGGCGGAGCTTGCTCCGATCTTTCCGACTCTAAGGCCACGACGGGATTCCTGACCCTCCTTCTTGTTTGTATATGAAAGATTCTATCGGACCCTGCCGGAATTCGCAAATTGCGCACCAGAGAGAGCGCCAAAGATAAGGCCGAACCAAATCTTTCTTCCTTGTGCCATGCGCCCTGTCCCGTGCACCGTGCGCCGTTTATATATCATAGTACAGGGCAAACTCCCAGGGATGAGGGCGGAGCTCGACCGCCACCACTTCCCTCTCCATCTTGTAGGAAATCCATGTTTCGATCACGTCGGAGGTGAACACATCCCCTTTGAGAAGGTACTGGTGGTCGTTCTCAAGCGCTTTGAGAGCCTCCCTCAGGGATCCCGGCGTTTGGGGGACCTTGGCCAGCTCCTCCGGCGGCAGGTCATAGATGTCCTTGTCCAGCGGGTCTCCCGGATCTACCTTGTTCTGGATGCCGTCGATTGCGGCCATCAATATCGCCGAGAAGGCCATGTAGGGATTGCAGCTTGGGTCCGGGCACCGGAATTCAACGCGTTTCGCTTTCGGCGAGTTGGAGTAAAGCGGGATTCGGACCGCAGCACTCCTGTTTCTCCTGGAGTAAGCCAGGTTGACCGGGGCTTCAAAGCCGGGAACCAGGCGTTTGTAGCTGTTGGTGGTAGGGCTGGTGATGGAGAGCAGGGAAGGAGAATGCTTCAGAATGCCCCCGATGGCGTACATGGCCGTCTGGGAGAGCCCGGCATAGCCGTCCCCAGCAAAAAGGTTTTTGTCTCCCTTCCAGAGGGAGGTGTGCACGTGCATGCCCGAGCCGTTGTCGCTGAAGAGCGGTTTGGGCATAAAGGTGACGGTCTTTCCGTGTTTTCTGGCCACATTCTTGATCACGTATTTGTACTTCAACAGGTTGTCCGCCATCTGCACGAGCGGTGCAAAGCGCATATCGATCTCGGCCTGGCCTCCGCTGGCAACCTCGTGATGCTGCGCTTCAATGAGCACCCCGATCTTTTCCAGGGTCAGCATCATTTCGCTTCGGATGTCCTGCTGGCTGTCTGTAGGGGGAACGGGGAAGTAGCCTTCCTTGTACCGGACCTTGTACCCGAGGTTGGGGTTTTCCACCCTGCCTGCGTTCCACCGGCCTTCCTGCGAATCGATGTGGTAGTATCCTTCGTGCTCGTTCTGGTCGAACCGGATGTCGTCGAAGATGAAGAACTCCGCTTCAGGGCCGATATAAGCCACATCCGCAATGCCTGTGCTCTTCAGATAGTTTGCTGCTTTTCGGGCGATGTTTCGAGGGTCCCTTGTGTAGTCTTCGCCGGTAACCGGATCGCAGATGTTACAGATCATGACCAGGGTCTTTGCCGCGAAAAAGGGATCGATGAAAGCCGTGTCGGCAACAGGCTTCACAAGCATGTCCGATTCGTTGATGACCTGCCAGCCCCTGATGCTCGAGCCGTCAAAACCCAGGCCGTTTTCAAAGGTTTCCTCATCCACTTCTCTCGCCGGGATGGAAAAGTGCTGCCACAACCCGGGAAAGTCCATGAACCGTAGATCCACCACTTCGATCTTCTCAGATTTGATCAACCCCAGAATGTCTTTTCCTGATTTCAGTTCGCTCATGTGTTTCCTCCCCTCAAAATAAATTTGGGATTTGCGGAATTTCCACAATTTACCCTTCATGTTTCGTGCTTATGGATTTGGACAACAAAAGAGCAAGAGGTGTGCCACGGGTATTCTTTTTTTAATTATTTGATATTATTATAGATTATATTCAGTTGGCGGCCTGGTCCCCCGGCCTGGCCATGACAATTTTGTAGGATAAGGGGAAGGCATAAGACAAAAGCGTAGGCTAGACAATCACGCAATCTAGAGAATTTAACGATTGATCGGCGTGCCCCGATACAGTATATTTTTTTGCTTTGACAACCATTGCATCAAGGAATTTCATGGACTGGCGACGACGAATTTACTGCGGAGACCTGACCGCCTCCCATGTGGGCACGGAAGTGCTCCTGATGGGCTGGGTGGACGCGATCCGAGACCACGGCAGCCTTCTTTTCATTCACCTGAGGGACGTGCGCGGAATGGTCCAGGTTGTTTTCAATCCGGGCTTGAGCGTGAGCATCTATGAGAGCGCCTGGTCGCTT
>JAWOJI010000150.1:0-6226 GCA_046481735.1 Desulfatiglandales bacterium
CCTTCCTCCTTTGGCGAATCCCAACATCTGTTTTGTGAGCTCAGCGCCCATTCTCACGTATTGTTCGATGTTGCTGAGCCTCTCATGGTGTGGGTGATTCTTTTCCAGATCGGCAAGGACAAGCGAAGCATTCCCCTGAACCCCCATGAGCAGGTTGTTGAAATCATGGGCCACACCCGCTGCAAGGGCGCCGATGGCCTCCATCTTCTGAGCCTGGAAAAGCTGTTTTTCCATCCTGCTTCTTTCCTCTTCGGCCCTTTTTCGTTCCGTGATATCTCGGTAACTGGCGCACACACCGACCCTCTGGGCGCCTACTCGAATCGGGGCGACCATGAGATCGACAAAGATGAGGGAACCATCTTTCCGGCATCTGGTCACTTCGGACCTCACGGCCTCACCACCCGAAACCCGTCGCGTGATGGATTGGGCCTCATTGTAGAATTCCTTTGGGGCAATGACATCGTCCACATTCCGCCCCAACACTTCCTCCGGGGCGTATCCAAACAGGCCGGAAAATGACGGATTTACTCTGAAAACCCGATGATCGGGTTCCGCCCATATAATGGCATCAGGGGCGCTGTCCAGAAGATGCTCCAGGAAAGCATTCCGGATCTTGAGGCTTTCGACAAGGGCCTCCGGATGGGAGGGGTTGTCTTCCAGGCTCATGGCCAAAGTGTGCTCAGTTTCTCGTGCATGTTTATCGTCTCCGTACTCCATGAGCTTTTCTCCCCAAAGGATGGATTTATATTTCATGATGGTTTATTTTTGCAATTAATCCTGCGGTTCTGAATACTCGAGAGAAACCATTGGGATTATTTGGCAGCAGATGTTACCACACTTTCGATACTTTAGCACATTTTAGGCGCTTTCCTATGTTTCAAAGATGGTCACAGCCCAACGGTTACCGTGAGGTCCTTTCCATCAGCCTGCCGCTCGTGGCATCCATGGGCTCCATTACCCTGATGCAGTTCACGGATCGGATATTTCTGGCCAACTACTCCCTGGAAGCCATTGCCGCCGCGCTGCCTGCCGGTATCGCATCCTTTACACTCATTGCCTTTTTCATGGGCGTTGCCAATTACACCAACGCTTTTGTGGCCCAGTATACGGGCGCCGAAGCTCACACAAGGGTGGGGGCTTCCCTGTGGCAGGGGATCTATTTCTCCCTGATGGCCGCCTTTGTCATCGCTTCCCTTTGCTTCTTTTCCGAAATGATCTTTGATTGGATCGGCCACTCCCCACATATCCGAGCCCTTGAAGTGACCTATTTCAACATCCTGACTCTGGGCGGGGGATTGGTCATTTTGGGTTCCGCCATGGCCTGTTTTTACACGGGTCGGGGCCTGACCAGAGTTGTGATGCTGGTCCACATGGCCGGAGCCCTGATCAACATCCCTCTGGACTACTGCCTGATCAATGGAGTCGGGCCTTTTCCGGAACTGGGCATAGCCGGCGCGGCAACGGCTACCCTTATCGCCTATGCCTCCATCGTGGTCATGCTTGCTCTTCTCATTTTTGGCAAATACAACAGGAAAAGATTCGCGACCTGGCAGGCGCGCAAATTCGACAAGGAGCTCTTTGGTCGACTGATGCGTTACGGTGTCCCCAGCGGTCTGCAGTTCTTTCTCGAGATTTTCGGGTTCACCTTCTTCATTCAAATGTTGGGGCGCTTGGGTGATCTCGAATTGGCTGCGTCCAACATCGTGCTTTCCATCGAGTCTCTCTCCTTCCTGCCCATGGTGGGGTTTCACATCGGCAACGCAACATTGGTGGGGCAGGCCGTCGGAAAGGGCTGCCCCGAAGAAGGCGCGTATGCCACCACGAGCGCTCTGCACCTGACCCTTGCCTACATGATCCTGGTTTCAGCGCTCTTCGTTCTCACTCCGGGTCCCCTGCTCTCCCTTTTCAAGGCGGGTGACCACAGCGCCGAGCACTACGAGAAAATCATGAATCTGGGGGTGATCCTCCTCCGTTTCGTCGCCGTATTCTGTTTTTTCGACGCCCTTAACCTGATTTTCTCCGGTGCCATTAAGGGGGCGGGGGACACTCGCTTCATCATGTGGACCATAGCTGTCCTCTCCCTGGGAGTGATGATCGTGCCGGTCTATATCGCCCTTGAGGTTATGGGAAGAGGACTTTACACGGCCTGGACCCTGGCCACCGTTTATGTTTGCGCTCTCGGCGTGGCGTTCATGCTGCGCTATCGCCAGGGCAAGTGGAAAAAAATGCGGGTGATCGAGGCGCCTGAAGCCCCTATCCTTCCTCTTTGACGCCCCTGCGGTTGATGGCGTATGACCCTTGCTTGCCCACAAAAGGCAGGATGAGCATCCACAGAAAGGTAAGCCTGGAGGGATCTCGGAACTGGTTCAAGCCGATGGTCATTCCCTCATGGCCCAGACGAGGCTGTGCCCGATACGTCCCCATGAACCGATCCCACCATGAAAGATTAAATCCATAGTTGGAGTTCGTCTCACTGGGAAAAACCGAATGATGGACCCGATGCAAGGGAAACCCATATGCATTATGCTCGTGGAGTTTTCATATAATCCACACTTTTATGGATTACCTATAAAGCCTTCATTGACACCCCTGTGGAGACTCTGGTATTGATTCGGCCATGGGCCTAATATTCGGAACAAGCACCTTTACAAGGTACAGGGTGGAAGGCGCCCTTCCAGAGGATTACCTCCAGGAATTCCCTGAAAGGATCTCCCGCTTTGCCTTTCAAAACATTGACGAAACATCGGAGCAGGAGCGCTCGGCCGGCTGGGTCAACATCCTGGACATGTTCGACAACCGCCTGGAGGCCATGGAATACCTCAAGGAGCCCTGCATCGCCCTTTCATGGCGGGTGGACATGAGGAAAGTCCCCTCCAGAGCTGTAAAGCGATATTGCAGGGAGGCTGAGGAAAGGATCAAGCAAGAGGAAGGCCTGGAATTCCTGTCCAAAAAAAGACGCCGGGACATCAAGGAAAGGGTTCAACAAATGTTGATGAAAAGGGTCATTCCCGGGTCCCAAACCTATGACATGATTTGGAGCCTCCGGGACTCCACGGTCATTTTCGGTTCTGTGAGGAACAACCTGTGTGACGAGTTCGCCGAGTTTTTCATGCAGTGCTTCGGCCTGCGCCTGAAACCCGTATTCCCATACTCTGCCGCCCTGCAGATTGTTCAAGAGAAAGGCATGGACCCCACGATTTTGGACACCCTGCGACCTTCCCTGTGGGAGGACAAGTAACCATGCAACTTCTGGAACGATTGGGAAGCACTGAATTTATCGGCCGGGAATTTCTTGTCTGGCTCTGGTTCAAGAGCGCGACAGGAGAAGGGAACTTCTCCTTGGGCGAAACAGGGACCGCTGAGATCTGGTTTGATGGACGGATCGTTCTTCAACCGGACCAGGATGATCGGGACGAGAGGGTCATCTGCCTCGGAGACACCTCTCGATCACGGGAGGCGCGCTTTGCCTTGGCCGAATGCAAGTCGGTCACGGAAGCAAAAATCAAACTGTGCCTGGGCGACAACGAATGGTCTTTCATTCTGGATTCCACCTGGCTAAATTTCAGATCTTTCAAAACGCCGAAAGTCATGAATGACGATAAAGAGGATCCTGACGGCCTTTTCTACGAAAAGCTCTATCTTATCGAGCAGGCCCTCCTTGCCATGGATGCCATCTTCGCTTGCTTCATAGCGCTCAGGCTTTCCGAGGATTGGGAAACCCGCGAACTTCCTGCTTTGCGCCGATGGATCCATGAAGGAAAACAAACAGCCTCCCTTACGGAAAATCTGCCGAGTTCAGAACTGTAAAATACAGGATATCCCCCATTGATTCACCAGTTCGAATCATAGAAAATTGGTAACCGTTTAGCTTTTTGAAACCCTCATGAGCATCAGGCATGGGGGTCTCTCTCAAAACAGAAAATGAAGATCGATTTGGTGAATCGGCATTCATAGCATGCATAGGCCGGAAAAAATATGACGGGAGACATGAATGAAAAAGAGCGCCTCTGAAGGTCTCTTAGTGCGGATCAAAAGAGCGTTGTGGATGACGGCGATCCTTTGGAGCCTGGTTGCGTGGGGCCTGTTCTTCAAAGATGTGATGGAGATCAGGGAAACCACCCTTGCATTGGCCAGAAAGGAAGCTCTGTCACATCACAACAAGGATCACGCCACCCGATTATGGGCAACCAGCCATGGCGGAGTCTACGTGCCTGTCACGGATAGAACCCCGCCCAACCCTTATCTGAGCCACCTCCCTGATCGTGATCTGGTCACGCCCGACGGTGCAATTCTCACCCTTATGAATCCCGCCTACATGCTCCGCGAGATGATGGATCACTATGCAGACCTTTACGGTATCCGCGCTCATATCACGAGCCTCAAACCTTTCAGAAACGAAACCGCGCCTGACGACTGGGAAAGGTCCGCACTGCTCTCATTTGAAGGGGGAGGGGGAGGAGACCTTTGGGAAATCACTGAAAGGCAAGGGAACCCCTATCTCAGGTTCATGAAGCCCCTGGTGACGGAAAAAGGGTGTCTGCTGTGCCATCAGGAACAGGGCTATAAGGAGGGAGACATACGCGGCGGGGTCAGCGTCTCGGTCCCACTCGCTCCGTACCTGGATCTGCAGAAGCGCGAGATGGCGAAGCACGGCATATCTTTCGGGATACTCTGGATATTGGGACTCGGGGGTATCGCGTTTTCGGGCAGAAGCCTGGGCCGTCACCTTTTGGAACGCCAAAAGATGGAAGACATGTACACCTCGGTTGTCGAGAGTTCTCTCACGGGGATCTACATCATCCAAGGCGGGAGAATCGTCTTTGGGAACAAACGTTTTGCAGAAATCTACGGCTATTCGAGAGAAGAAGTTCTGGGGATGGATTCGCTCGCTTTCGTGCACCCGGAAGACAGGGCACTGATAGAAGACATTCGACAGAAAAGGATGGACGGGGAAGAGGTTCCTGCAGAGTACGAAGCCAAAGGTCTCAGAAAAAACGGAGACCTGATCTATGTACAAAGACGGAACACGGTCATTGATCACTTTGGAAAAGCTGCGATTCTAGGCAACGTCCTCGATGTCACCCCCCTCAAGAAAGCCGAAAACGAATTAAAGCTCCATGCAATAGAACTGGAGCAGAAAAATCGGGAACTCGAGGATTTTACAGCCATCGCATCCCATGATCTTCAGGAACCCTTGAGAAAGATCGAGGCTTTTGGAGAGATGCTCGTATCAAAATCCAGGTCTTCACTGGATGAGGAAGGCCGTGATTACCTAAAGCGTATGCAAGGTGCAGCGGACCGGATGACAAAGCTGATTAACTCCCTCCTGAGCTATTCCCGCGTTACCACGAAGGCCCGGTCGTTAAAGCCGGTCGACCTCAATGAGATTGTAAAGACGGCCATGTCCAATCTTGAAATTCGCCTCCGGGAAACAAAAGGAGAGATATCGGTGGGCAACCTGCCGATCGTTGAGGCGGATGAGGTGCAGATGATCCAGTTGTTTCAAAATATCATCGGAAACGCTCTGAAATTCCGGCCGGAAGGCAGAGCGCCTCGCATAAGTATCGACCTGACTTCTCCCGTTCTCCAGGACCGCCGGGAAGAGGCGGCATTCTACGAGATCGACATCCGGGACAACGGGATCGGCATTGACGAACACCAGATAGAACGTATTTTCGAGCCCTTCGAAAGGCTGCATGGCCGAAATGAGTACGAAGGAGCGGGGATGGGACTTGCGATCTGTCGGAAGATCATGGAGCACCATGGGGGAACAATCGCGGCAAAGAGTTCTCCGGGGAATGGGACCGCCTTCACTTTGAAATTTCCGACGACCCATGCAGACCCCGTCTCCTGAATTCAGGGAACTCCGCGGTAGGTTTCTCCTCCGCGCAGCCTCCATCGGGTTTTCAGGGTTCAGCCATCTTTTGGTTGACAGCCACGGGTCGCTCGCCCATAGTGGAAACGCTGTTTCAGGATGAGCTCAACGACAGGCTTTGCCGGGAAAACCCCACTTCAGGCAAAATGGAACTCTTGGCATGTTATTACCCGATGGAAAACGGATAAAACCGGGAGAGGGAGACACCAAGAAAGCGAAAGATGCGGCCCCGACTGAACATTGAGCGAATCCCCGCGCCGTTCGCTTCAATGTACGAAAAAGCCTGCCGGCTGGTTATCGAACGATATTACGTGCCTCTCGCCGACGAAATCGTCCTGGAATTCAAGGAAG
>JAWOJI010000282.1:0-4643 GCA_046481735.1 Desulfatiglandales bacterium
CATGAAAACATCCAGGTTCTGACCGGGACCACCCTGACCGGTCTCAAGGGGCGGCCCGGGGGGTACACGGCTCAATTGACCCGCATCTCCCCGGGCATCGATTCCCGGCGCTGCAGCGGCTGCATGGCCTGCCTGGATGCCTGCCCTGTTGAGGCGCCGGATGCCTTCAACGATCGGGCCGGCAGGCGCAAGGCCGTTTACCGGCCCCTGTTCGGCAACCCGGAAGGGCTGCCCACCATCGATTGGGAGAGCTGCACCCGTTGCGGGGCATGCCTTGCGGTCTGCCCCAATCAGGCCGTTGACCTTGAGCCGAAAGAAGCCGTCTTCAGCCTGGCGCCGGTGCCGGGAGTTATTTTGGCCGGCGGCAATCGCCTTTACGACGCCGCCGTCACCGACCTTTACGGCTACGGGGTCCTGCCGAATGTGGTGACCGCCACGGCCTTCGAGCGCATCCTGAGCGGCACCGGCCCTTACGGCGGCAGGCCTGTGCGCCCTTTTGACGGCAAGCCTATCCACCGTGTGGGCTGGATACAATGTGTCGGATCCAGGAATGTAATGATCGGCTCCGGCCACTGCTCCTCTGCGTGCTGCATGATTGCCGTCAAGGAGGCGATCCTGGCCAAACGGATATTGGGGCCGCACATCGATGCGGCGATCTTTCACATGGACATGCGCACCTACGGCCGCGATGACCAGAGGTACCGGGACCGGGCCGAGGAGCAGGCCGGTGTGCGTTTTATTCGCTGTCGCATCCACAGTGTGGATGCCGCCGGCGACCCCGGCGACGTGAACCTGACCTATTTGGACACTCAAAACCGGGTCTGTGAAGAGGTTTTTGACCTGGTGGTGCTCTCTACCGGCGCCGCGGTTCAACCCAATCCGGCGCCCTTTCTCGCGGAGCCGGCCTACCAAGGGGCGGTGGCGGCGGTGGGCCCCGAGGCGGGGCTGCAGAATATCCGCGAAACCGTGGTGCGAGCCCATGGGGCGGTAGGATCCCTGGTGGCAAAGACCTCCCAGGCAAGGTACGCTCCCGGGGCCGATCCGGCCAAGGGAACGACAAGAAGGGCGGAGGACCGTTTCAAGGAGCGCCCTCTGATCCAAATTCTCTTGCTGGAAAACGTCGCGGTCAAGAAACCCGAGGTTGACTGGCCGGAGATCCGTTCGCAGTTGGAGGCGTGGGCTTTTCCGCTTCCGGTAGAGCGCCTGTCCATCTTGGAGGAGAGAGACCCGTGGCTCGATTTGGCGGCGCTCTTGGAATCAAGCGCGGCCAACCGGCTGTTGATCGTGAGCACCGTTGTCGGCGGCTACCGGGAGGCGCTGAGTCAACGGATTGCTGAAGCCGCCTTCAGCGCCCCTCTGGTGGAGTGGGTGGACCTGAATTGCGCCGGATCCCCTTTTGGGAAAGGGGCCATCCCTACAGCCTTTGCCTTGGCGATGATCCGTGCGGCATGGATGCGGCTGCTGCACAAGCGTCCCCTGCGGGGAGTCGCTCAGGCAGTGGAGCAGCGCGCTCTGGTGGTCGGCGCCGGTCCGTCCGGTCTCAGTGCCGCCCTTTCCCTGGCTGAACAAGGGGTTTCCGTCGAAGTGGTGGAAAAAAAATCGGAGATCGGAGGCAACGGGCCGAGCGTGCAGGAGGAAGAAACGCGCCGCGCTGTTGAAGCGCTTATGGCCAAGGCCAAGGGTCACCCCCTCATCGCCATCCACACGGAAACCACGCTGGGCGCCTTGTCGGGAAGGCCGGGTCGCTTCGAAGGCCGCCTGGTTACAGGGGATCGGCAACATGCCACGGCCTTCGGAGCGGCGATCATCGCCACCGGCGGCACGTCGGCGGCCACCGATGCGTACGGCCTGGGCCGCCATCCGAGGGTGGTAAGCCATTTCGATTTCGAGAAGCGGACCCTGGAGCCTCGGTTTGCAGAGGATCCTCTGGAAACGGTGGTCATGATCCAGTGTGCCGGCTCCCGCGAGGAACCTCGCAATTACTGCAGCCGCACCTGTTGTGTCAAGAGCCTGCAAACGGCCCTGAGGGTGCGTCGGATGTTTCCCCAGGCCCGCATCGTGATCTTTTACCGGGACATCATGACCCCCGGTCTCAATGAGGCGCTCTACGCTCAGGCCCGGTCAAACGGAATCCGGTTCATTCCTTTTGAAAAGCAGGCGCCGCCGGAGGTCCGCACAGAAGAAGACAGGGTGATCGTACATGGCTTTGACCCGGTCATGGGCGAAGCGGTTTGCCTGGAGGCGGACTGGGTGTCCCTGGCCGTGGGCGTGGCCCCCTCCCCGGTGAGCGAGTTGTGTCGCATCCTGTCCATTCCACTCACGCCGGATGGATTCGTGGAGGAAGCGGACCCCAAGTGGCGGCCCGTGGATACGATCAACCCAGGCATTTTTGTTTGCGGCCTGGCCAGAGGCCCTTTGCCTGTTCAGGAGGCAGTGTTGGAAGGAAGGGCGGCAGCCCTGCGTGCGCTGCGCCTGCTCAAGCGCGAGGCCCTGATTCCCCAGCGCGGCGCCGCCGTGGTGCGAGATGCCCTCTGCTCCCGCTGTTATCTTTGCCTGGATGCGTGTCCCTATGGCGCGCGATATGTGGAAACGGTGTCTGGAAAGGTGGCGGTGGACCCGGCCGCCTGCCAGGGATGCGGGTCCTGTGCCTCGGTCTGTCCGAACAGCGCCACGGTGATCGGTGATTCCGAGGATTTTACCGTCATGGGTGTCATCGAAGCGGCCCTGGGTTAGCCTGTCCTGCTGCCCCCAGGCGGTCCTGGAACAGGTTTTTTGGCAGCACCAGGAGATTGCTAGAAAGGAAATCCATGGAAACCTGCGGCGGCGATCGATCGCCCTCATCCCTTGTGGAACTCGCCCCCCGACGTCCGGTGGACAGCCCCACGGCCCTGTGTCTTGCCTGCGGGACCTGCTCGGCCGGCTGTCCCCTGACCGGAAAAAGCAATTTTGACCCCCGGCGCATTGTTCAGATGGTTCTGCAGGGCCGGGATCAGGAACTGATCGACTCCAACCTGCCCTGGCTCTGCACCCTATGCGGCAGATGCGAGTATGCCTGCCCCATGGGCATCAATATCGTGAGTTTGGTCAGGACCGCCCGCGGCCTGGCACCCCGGGAAAAGGTTCCGGGTCAGATCCAAAAGGGCGTGGAACTGGCCCTGAAGACCGGCAACAACCTGGGCCTGCCGCAAGAGGATTTCACCTTTATTATTGAGGAGGTGGGTGAGGAACTGGCCGCGGAGTCCGGGTTTGAGGATTTCGTGGTGCCCGTGGATAAAAAGGGCGCCCGCCTTCTTCACACCCTGCACAACAAGCTGGTCAACACCCAGAACGAAGACCTGGTCCACTGGTGGAAAATCTTTCATCTGGCCAAGGAGAGCTGGACGATCCCCTCGCTGAACTGGGAAGGCTGCAACTGGGGCCTTTTCTCCGGGGACGACGACCACATGAAGACCTTCGTGGACCGTATTGTTCAGCATATGGAGGCCCTTGACCTTTCCTGTCTCATGTACCCGGAGTGAGGGCACTCCTATATGGCTACCCGGTTCGGGTTGGAAAAATGGCATCCCGATTTCTTTGACCGGTATGACACGGTCACGGTTTTCGATCTCCTGGTGGATTACCTCCGAAGCGGTCGCATCCGGGTGGACAAATCCATCAACCATGCCCGGGCCGCTTACCACGACCCTTGCAACTACGGGCGTAAATCCCAGGAACTTTTCGGGCATGGCTATTTTGAGGAGCCCCGTTGGGTGATGGACCAGTGCATGAGCGACTGGGTGGACCTGTTTCCGGCCCGGGGCAACCAATACTGCTGCGGAGGGGGCGGCGGGACGCTCGTAACCCCTTTCAAGGAGGAGCGCACCCACTATGGCAGAAAAAAAATCGAGCAGATCCGGAGAGCCGGGGTAGAAACCATCGTGGTTCCCTGCCACAGCTGCCACGGACAGATCAAGGCCATGGCCGCGGCCCATGGTATGCCGGAGCTAACCGTCAAATACCTGTGGGAAGCAGTCGCCGACTGCCTGGCGCCGGAGGTAACTTGATGCATCCTGATTTCAGTCGGGGTAGAGCTTGGCAAGTGCCTTCAAGACGTCGAAACAGGAGAAGAAAGCTTCTGTGATTTCAGGATCGAAGCTTTTTCCGGATAGGGAGTGCATTTCTTCAAGGATCCGTTCCTCATCCCAGGGCTCTTTGTAGGAACGGCGGGAACTGAGTGCATCAAACACATCGGCCACAGCCACGATTCTCCCGAAGAGGGGGATCTCTTCGCCTTTCTTCCCTCTCGCATGGCCCGACAGGAGTTCATAGCCCCGCAAGGGCATTCCTGTGAACATATCCACATGTCCGGGATACCCGGTGTCATCCCATTTTTCGTGGTGGTTCATGGCTACGTGAATGGCCACTTCCTCAAAATCCGTCTGAATGTCTCGGAAGAGCCTGGCCCCCAGGAAGGTGTGGCTTTTCATATCTTCAAATTCCTGCTCGGTGAGGCGATCCTGCTTTCTGAGAATCAGATCGCTGATGGCCACTTTCCCTACATCGTGGAGCATTGCGGCCATTCGCAGGAAGTCTTTTTCCCTTTCGACTTCCAACGCAGGCAAGCCTCTGTTTCTTGCCCATTCCTCGTAAATTTCGACAGAGTA
>JAWOJI010000319.1:0-2829 GCA_046481735.1 Desulfatiglandales bacterium
TTCGACCTGGCTTTTGAGGATGTCACAGGCGACCTGCGCTCGACAGGCTACACGGTTTTCAGGCAGATCATCGAGGGGGGCGGTTCGGTAAAAGGGTACTGCATCAAGGGCATGGCCTCAGCCCTGAGCAAGAACGTGCTCCAGAACGAATACGCCCTGAAGATCGCCCCTTCCTTCGGCGCCGGGGGGATGACCTGGATGAAGGTCATGAAAGGGGGTCTCGAATCCAATATTGCCCAGTTTTTCACGCCCTCGGAACGGCAGGCCTTGATAGAACGCTTCCGCGCAGGCGACGGGGACGTGCTCATCCTGATCGCGGATCTATCAAGAGAAACCGTCAACAGAGTGCTCTGCAGCCTCAGGCTTCATATGGGCGAAAGGCTTGGTTTGATCCGCGAAGACCGACACTGTCCTGTCTGGATCACGGACTTTCCGCTCTTCGAACTCAAAGAGGAAGGGTTGAGTTCGCAGCATCACCCCTTCACCATGCCCGACCGAACGGATTTTGACCCTGCAGATCAGGCCGCCCTGCTCAAGCTCAAGTCAAGGGCCTACGATCTTGTCATCAACGGCGAAGAACTGGGGGGAGGAAGCATCCGCATCCACAGGATGGACATCCAGAAGAAAATCTTTCTTGCCCTCCGCCTCAGCGAGGAGGAGCTGGAATCCAAGTTCGGGTTCTTTCTCAAAGCGCTCGAATACGGAGCGCCCCCCCACGGCGGACTGGCTCTGGGCCTCGATAGGGTGGCGGCAATGATCGTTGGAGCTTCTTCCATTCGGGAGGTCATCGCCTTCCCCAAAAACCGCAGCGCCTACTGCCCCCTGACCCAGGCGCCTTCCTTCGTGTCCGACCTCCAACTCAAGGAGCTCGGCCTCTCCGGCCATGCTGTGGACGACGCTCCAGGCAGGACGAGCGCAAGGCGCGGACCATCGGCCGGGCGGGCCGGAGAAATATCCCTGGAGCATGTGCGGCACATTGCCAAGCTGGCACGCCTGACCCTTGCCGACGAGGAAGCCCTTTCCTACCGGAAAGACCTCAATTCCATATTGCAATACGTAGAAGCCCTACAGGAGGTGAACACGGAATCGGTCAAGCCCATGAGCCACGTCCAGCCCATGACCAATGTCTGGCGCGATGACAAACCGGGCAGGTGCGATTCAAGCGACTCCATCCTGGACGGCGCACCCGTGAGAGAGGGGAACTTTTTCAAGGTGCCGAAAATCATTGAAAGCTGACCTATGGAACTCTGCGACAAAACCGCAACAGAACTCTCGCGATTGATCGAAACAGGGAAGGCAAGTTCACGGGAGATTCTCGAATCCGTTTTCAGGCGGATCGACGAACGGGAAGGGGAGATCAACGCCTACATCACGCAGACCCGTGGGATCGCGCTCAAACAGGCGGATCAGGCGGATCGACGGGCCCGCAAAAAGGAGCGCCTTTCCCCTCTTGACGGCATCCCCGTGGCCCTCAAGGATCTTCTCTGCACCAAGGGGATCCGCACGACCTGCGGTTCTTCCATGCTCAGGGAGTACATCCCCCCGTACGACGCAACGGCGGTGAAAAAGGTTCTTGAAGCCGGCGCCGTTCTTGTGGGCAAAACCAACATGGACGAATTCGCCATGGGCTCCTCTACGGAAAGCGGCGCTTTCGGCCCCACCCGCAACCCTCTTGATCCTGAGCGGGTGGCAGGTGGATCGAGCGGCGGGTCTGCGGCTGCGGTGGCTGCCGGGGAAGCAATCGCAGCCCTCGGCTCGGACACCGGAGGATCGATCAGGCTTCCCGCCGCCTTCTGCGGCGTTGCGGGCATCAAGCCGACCTACGGCAGGGTTTCGCGCTACGGCCTCGTGTCTTACGCTTCCTCCCTCGATCAGGTGGGCGTCTTCGGGAAGAGCGTCGAAGACTGCGCACTCATGCTGGGCATTATCTGCGGCCATGACAGGAAAGACTCCACCTCAGCCGACGCGAAGACGCCGGATTTTCGACGGTCCCTGGGCAAGGGCCTGGAGGGGCTGCGCATCGGCCTGCCCAAGGAATACTTTGTGGAAGGCCTGGATCCCCGGATCAAAGAAAAGATCATGCGCGCCGTCATGCTGCTGGAACAGTGCGGCGCTCATGTGCAGGAGGTCACCCTCCCTCATGCCCGGTACTCGATTGCGACCTATTACCTCATTGCCACGGCGGAGGCGAGCAGCAATTTGGCTCGGTTCGACGGGGTGAAGTACGGCTTTCGAAGCGCGGAAGAAGCCCCGGATCTGGTCACCATGTATGAGACCACAAGAAGCCGCGGGTTCGGGGATGAAGTGAAAAGAAGGATCATGTTCGGAACTTTCGTGCTTTCTGCAGGCTTCTACGACGCGTACTACCTGAAGGCCCAACGGGTCCGGACGCTTATCAAGGAGGACTTTGACAGGGCCTTTGAAAAAGTGGACTGCCTGGTCGCACCGGTCGCCCCTTGCCTGCCTTTCAGGGTGGGAGAAAAAATCACGGAGCCACTTCAAATGTACCTCGTGGATGTTTACACGGCGTCCATCAATCTCTCAGGCCTCCCGGGCATGAGCGTCAACTGCGGGATTTTGCTTACACGAATGATGTTCCGTTCAGACAGCAGTATTAACATTCAAAAAAACTTAATTGAAAATGAATACAGAAAATTAAACCCTGTTAGTTTCAGGGAAAAAACCGTCGCGATAATTTTCACAACAACTGCATTACTGTGGATATTCAGAATCGATTTGAACCTGGGATTTATGATAATTCCCGGATGGTCGTCATTACTTGCAAATCCTGGTTTTATTGATGATGGAGTAATTGCTGTGATGATGGCT
>JAWOJI010000331.1:0-2937 GCA_046481735.1 Desulfatiglandales bacterium
ACGACAACATTATTGCCTTCTGGGTTCCGGAGCGCCTGCCTGATAAAGACAAACCCCTCTGGTTTTCTTACCGGATGAACTGGGGCCGCGCAAGTTCCGGCCGGCCTCCCGCGGGAAGAGTGGTTCCCACCCGGATTGCCGGAGCCAAAGATTCCAAGGCAAAAAAATTCCTCATTGATTTTGCAGGAGACAGGATTGAATCCTTTCCTGCGGACAAACCACTCACCGCCGTGGTCACGGTCGATCAAAGGGTGAGGCTGCTGGAGCAGCAGCTCTACAAGAACAGTGTGACCGGCGGATGGAGGCTGGTCTTCCTGGTGATGGTGGAAGAACCGGGTTCGATTGAAAAAATCCTGCCCCCTGCCAAAAGACCTGTCCTGGAGTTAAAGGCATTCCTGAAGCTGGGGGATAGTGCCGTAACTGAGACGTGGAGCTATGCTTTTCAGCCATGAAAAAGAGCGTGACGCCATTGCCTGCAAGCGAAGAAGACTGGCAAAAGGCCCAGCATCGGGTCTCCCTCTATCTTCGTCTTATGAGGGTGCCGCCCCTGGAAAGCCTTGATCTCGCTTTGGAAGCCATGAAGCGAGCGCAGAGCGTTGCGGCATTAGAGCAACATCCCTTGAACAAATCCATGCAGGCTTTGCGCGATGTTCTTCGCGAACATGAAGCCCTCGGAACAGAAGCTTGGGTGTTTGCTGATCTTCTCGATCTCGCCCGCGTGCCTCTGCCCGCGCCTTTGGCAAGAGGCCTTTGCAAGGGGATTCGGTCCCAGCCTCCCCTCAACCGTGGCTTCATGCTCCCGGAAGAAGTCTTCTGAAATCCTGTTGAATTGTGATCCCTGGAGCTTGCAGCATGGAAGAATACCGAGACACCGCTGAAAGACCGTGGGTGAGGGCCGCGCAGGTGCGTCGGGCCGTGCTCCTTGGGTTGATCGTCGTGACTTCCGTCATGGCGAGTTTTCACATGGCAAATGTTCTGCCAAACCGGGGGACCACCCCCCTCGAATTCATCGTGGTCATCGTTTTCGCCATCCTCTTTGCCTGGATTTCCATCGGCTTCTGGTTGGCCATGGCCGGCCTCTTCACCCTTGCGAAACGCTATGATCGATTCTCCTTAACCCTTGATGGAAATTCAGACATCTCTCTCGACGAGACGGGTGCTCGAACGGCCGTTCTTTTTCCTATTGCCAACGAAGATGTAAAACGCGTGTTTGCAGGCCTCAAGGCCACTTTCTCGTCCCTGGCTTCGACCGGCCGAATCGCCTGCTTCGATTTTTTCATCCTGAGCGACACCAGTGATCCCGACAAATGGGTGGAGGAAGAAATATCATGGGCTGAGACATGCCGTTCATTGGGCGCTGCGAATCGGATCTTCTACCGCAAAAGACGGGTCAACCTGAAACGCAAGAGCGGCAACATCGCGGATTTTTGCAGGCGTTGGGGAAAGAACTATCGCTACATGGTCGTTATGGATGCCGACAGCGTTATGGAAGGCGCCACTCTCGTTCGGATGGTGCAGATGATGGAACGACGCCCAAGGGTGGGCATCCTTCAAACAGCCCCTCTTGCCGTCAACCGGGACACGCCGATTGCCCGAACCCAGCAGTTTGCCGGTCACGTCTATGGCCCAATGTTCACAGCCGGTCTTCACACCATCCAGCTCGGCGATTCACATTTCTGGGGCCACAATGCCATCCTTCGGGTCGCTCCTTTCATGGAGCATTGCAGCCTGCCGGAACTCCCGGGCAAGCCGCCTCGCGGAGGCTACATCCTGAGCCATGACTTTGTGGAAGCGGCTTTTATGCGGCGGGGAGGATGGGAGGTTTGGCTTGCCCATGACCTTGAAGGCAGCTACGAAGAAGTCCCTCCCACGCTCCTGGAAGAGCTCAAGAGGGACCGCCGTTGGTGTCAGGGCAACTTGCAGCACATTCGGTTGCTTTTCACCAAAGGGCTCTTTTCAGCTCATCGTGCCCTTTTCCTTCACGGCGCCATGTCCTATGGTTCCTCCCTCTTGTGGGTTCTTTTTTTGGCCCTGAGCAGTGCCGAGGCGATCGTGGAGGCATTCCGCACACCCGTTTACTTTCCTGCAGGTCGAACCCTCTTTCCCGAGTGGCCTGTCTGGCATCCCCGTTGGGCTTTTACGCTGCTCGCCATGACTGGTATTATTCTTTTCATGCCTAAACTTCTCAGTGTGCTTCTCATCCTGGTCAAGAAGAGCAAAGCCGGTCTATTCGGCAGCCCTTTCAGCCTCCTGGCCGGCCTGAGCCTGGAAGTCCTGCTTTCGGTCCTCTTTGCGCCCATTCGCATGTTCTTCCATAGCAAGTTCGTTTTTATTACCCTCCTGGGCCGCCAGGTTGGGTGGGGGCCTCAGCAAAGAAACGACCTTGGCACAGGATGGCGCGAAGCCTTGCGTTTTCACGGCTCCGGAGTAATTGTGGCAATGGTTTGGGGAGTGGTTCTCTTCGTATTCAATCGGTCCTTTTTCTGGTGGACCACACCTGTCTTGATTCCCCTGGTTCTGTCTGTCCCCTTATCCGTGTGGTCCAGCCGAGCGAGCGTGGGAAGGGAACTCCGAAAGATGGGGCTGCTCCTCATTCCGGAAGAGACGAAGCGGCCGGAGGTGTTGCAGACCCTTGATCGGATCCTTCTTGAGGAAGATGTGCCGTCGCCGCTTCCTATTCCCAGGAAGCAAGGATTTGTCAGGGCCGTGGTTGATCCCCAGGTCTATGCCCTCCATATTTGCCTAAATCGAAAAAGAGAAAGGATCACGGAACACATTGCAGGTCGCCGTAGAATGCTTGTGGAAAAAGCCATGTCTCAAGGTCCAGGGAAGCTCAGCCCCGCAGAAAAAAGGACGCTTCTTTGTGACCCGGAGTTCTTGAAGCAACTGCATCAAAGGGTCTGGGAAATCTCCGACCCGGCGCTTGAAAGGCTTTGG
>JAWOJI010000334.1:0-5709 GCA_046481735.1 Desulfatiglandales bacterium
TTTCGCAGACAAGGAGGAATAACGGTAATGCAGGGAATAACGTGGCTCGCCCCTATACTGGGGATTTTCGGTCTCATCGTGGCTTATCTGATTTACGGTTATGTTAAGAAGCAACCCAATGGGAGCCCCCTCATGCAGGAGCTTGAGGGGATGATCCATGAGGGTGCGATGGCTTTTCTGAAAAAGGAATATTCCGTGCTGGTTTTCTTCATCGCCGCGGTTTTCCTGCTCATCGGCTTCGGCATTTCCTGGAACACGGCGATCGCCTTTCTGACCGGGGCTTTCTGCTCCATGGCGGCCGGGTTCTCGGGCATGACGGCGGCGACCAAAGGGAACTCGAGAACGGCTGAGGCGGCGAACAAACACGGTCAGGCCATGGCGTTGAATGTGTCCTACTTCTCGGGTTCGGTGATGGGTTTGGCCGTGGCGAGCCTCGGCCTTTTGGGCCTTGGTTTCTGGTTTCTTATCTACGGTGGAAACCCCGCCACAGCCCAGTACATTAACGGTTTTGCCATGGGCGCCAGCTCCATCGCTCTCTTTGCCCGCGTGGGCGGAGGCATCTACACCAAGGCGGCGGATGTGGGGGCCGATTTGGTAGGGAAGGTCGAAGCGGGCATCCCTGAAGACGACCCGCGAAACCCGGGCGTGATCGCGGATAACGTGGGCGACAATGTGGGCGACATTGCAGGCATGGGCGCGGACATTTTCGAATCCTATGTGGGGTCCGTAATCGCGACCATCGCCATCGGCGCAACGCTGGCCATCGGCACGCCGGAAAACCTCGCAGCGTTCACCGCTAAGTTTCCAGCGCTCCAGGGCCTCACAGCGGAAGCGATCAGGCTGAAATACATGGCGGCGCCGATCCTCTTTGTCATGGCAGGCCTGCTCAGCTCCTTTCTGGGGATTTTCTCCATCAAGATCTTTCAAGCAGGGGACCCTGCGGGCGCGCTGAGGTACACCACCTTTGTTGCAGCCGCCGTGTTCGTCATCCTGGCTGCAGCCATCGTAAGCACCATCGGCATGCCCTGGGGCGTTTTCTGGGCCCTTGTATCCGGTTTGCTGTGCGGCATCGCCATAGGGCTCCTGGCTGAATACTACACCTCCGGAGCTCCGATCCGGCACATTGCGGCGCAGTCAGCGACCGGCCCGGCTACGGTCATCATCTCAGGCCTCGCCGTAGGCATGCGATCCACTTATCTGCCGATCCTCGGCATTTGCGTAGCCACCTATATCGGATACACGCTGGCCGGTGTTTACGGGGTCGGCCTCTCAGCGGTGGGAATGCTGGCCACAGTCGGCGCCACCATGACGGTTGACGCCTACGGCCCAATTGCGGACAATGCAGGAGGCATCTCCGAAATGTCGGGCCTGGGTCCCGAGACCCGGAAAATTACGGACAGCCTGGATGCCCTGGGCAATACGACGGCGGCCATCGGGAAGGGATTTGCCATCGGTTCGGCGGCTCTCACGGCCCTTGCCCTTTTCGTGGCGTTCACCCAGGCTGCCGGGCTGATGACCATCGACATCACGAATCCCATGGTGGTGATCGGCGTGTTTATCGGCGGGATCATCCCCATGCTCGCTGCAGCCCTAACCATGACTGCCGTGGGTGAAGCGGCGTTCCACATCGTCGAAGAGATCCGCCGCCAGTTCAGGGAGATTCCCGGGCTGCTGGAAGGCAAGGAAGGGGCCAAGCCGGATCCTGCCCGGTGCGTGACGATTGCTACAGGCGCAGCCTTGAGAAAGATGGTGGCTCCCGGCTTGCTCGCCGTGCTCGCTCCCGTTGTGGTAGGCTTTCTTCTGGGCAAGGAGACGCTGGGCGGCATGCTTTTGGGCGCCACGGTTATGGGAGCTTTTCTCGCCCTTTTCATGGCGAACGCCGGCGGCGCATGGGACAACGCGAAGAAGTTCATCGAGGCAGGCAACTTCGGCGGCAAGGGGTCTTCAAACCACAAGGCCGCCGTCGTAGGCGACACGGTGGGCGATCCTTTCAAGGACACCTCAGGGCCCGCCATGAACATCCTCATCAAGCTGATGGCGGTTGTGTCCCTGGTGATCGCGCCCACGCTGCCGATTGCCGGGCTGTTGATGTAAACCTCTCTTCCCTCCTCCTCTTTGGGAGGAGGAGGGTGTTCAGCTGAACACATGAATACTGGAATGATTCAAAGGGGTATTGAATGAAACCCGCTTCGGCGGATTTCACAGGTGCAGGAAAAGCCCTGTATCAGGGAGTCGGCAGCTATGTTCAAGATCGGTGATTTGGCAGTCTATCCTGCTCACGGTGTGGGAGTGATTGAGCGAATTGAGAGCAAGAAGATCTCCGGGTTCACTCAAGACTTCTACGTCATGAGAATCCTAGAAAACAACATGATTATCATGATCCCCCTGCAGAATGTGGACAGCGTAGGCCTGAGAGAGATCATCAATCAAAAAGAGGTTACCAAACTCTATTCCATCTTGAAGAAAAAGAAAGTGTCTGCAGAAAACCAGACCTGGAACCGCCGTTACAGGAAATACACGGAAAAGATCAAGACAGGGTCGGTTTTCGAAGTGGCGGAGGTGTACCGCGACTTGCTCACGTTGAAGGTGGAAAAGGAACTCTCCTTCGGCGAAAGGAAAATGCTCGATACGGCAAGGATGCTCCTGGTGAAGGAAATATCCCTTGCGAAAAAGGTCAAGGAGGAGCAGATCGAAAAGGATCTTGATAAGATCTTCTCCTAAAGGGACGGCCTTTCCTTCAGTGAACCACGATCCGGATAAGACGCAGTCTTTCTGTGTCGACAGCGATGAACAAGACAATCGTCTCGACCAGTTTCTCGCCTCCCATGGAAAGGACCTCACTCGATCCAGAGTACAAATATTGATCAGGCGCGGGCACGTCCGGGTCAACGAAGGCACGGCGAAGCCAAGTTATCGATTGAAGGCGGGTGATCGAATCACTCTATCCGTCCCGTCGGCGCGCACGTATGATCTGGAACCCCAGGAAGTCGATTTTACGGTGATTCACGAGGACGCTTCGCTGATTGTCCTCGACAAACCCCCAGGCGTGGTGATCCACCCTGCGCCCGGCCATTACGAGGGAACGCTGGTTCACGGGCTTCTTCGTCATTGCAGGGATCTCGCGGGCATTGGAGGTGAATTGCGTCCGGGGATTGTCCATCGGCTCGACAAGGACACCTCTGGCCTCATGGTCGTGGTCAAGAACGATCATGCTCATGCCTCTTTGTCGGCCCAGTTCAAGGCCAGGAAAGTCTACAAACAATATATCGCCATTGTGCATGGAATCATCCAAGGTCATGCGGGCGTCATCGACCTCCCTGTTGCGCGGCACCCGGTGAGAAGAAAGGAAATGGCCGTCAACTCCACCATGGGAAGGAACGCCCTTACGGAATGGCGAAAAGAGGAGGAGCTCTCAGGTGGTTTCTCTCTGCTTCTGGTCAGCCCCAAGACGGGGAGGACGCACCAAATCAGGGTTCATCTCTCCCATGCGGGGCACCCCATCGCGGGAGATCCGGTGTATGGATTCCAGAGAAATTGGTGGAAAAAGCATTTTCCTCCTGGTGAAGGCGTATTGACAAGGCAGATGCTGCACGCCATGAAACTTGGGTTTTTTCACCCGGACACCGGGGAGTACTTTGAGTTCACCGCCCCGATGCCCGGGGACATGCGGCGGGTCCTGGATTTGTTGAGGAGAGGAAGGTGATCAGGGATAAATAATCTTGACAAAAGGGAGCGGAGGCATAAGAATTCTCATATGCCTGCCCTACAAAGGATTCGGTTTAGCCGGATATCAAGATAAACTTCTCAGAGATCTACGATAATCAACATCAGGCCTTACAGATAACGCGTTCAGCGTTAAGGAGTTTACCCGCCTATGGCTGCGTCGAAGGCGACCAGGATTCAGCATTCAGAATGGGGAGGACGATCCGACCGAACATTGAGTTCTTGCCCTTGAACCTTGAACCCTGAACTTTGAACGAATTCTTAAAAGCATGGAGATCTTGAGATGAACCTTGTGGAACTGAAACAAATGAAAATCAACGAGTTGACGCATCTTGCCAAAGGCCTGGGCATCGAAGGGGCGACAGGGATGCCGAAGCAGGACCTCATTTTCGCGCTGCTCCAGGCCCAGTCCGAGCAAAACGGGCTGATTTACGGGGAAGGGGTCCTGGAGATCCTGCCGGACGGGTTCGGTTTTCTCCGAGCGCCTGATTCCAATTACCTGCCGGGGCCCGACGATATCTATATCTCCCCTTCTCAGATCCGTCGATTCAACCTCAGGACAGGCGACACGATTTCCGGGCAGATCAGGCCGCCGAAAGACTCGGAACGCTATTTTGCGCTTCTCAAGGTGGAGCAGGTGAACCATGAGGACCCTGAGATCTCCAGGGAAAAGATTCTTTTCGACAACCTCACGCCCCTCTACCCGGACAAACGAGTCAAGCTCGAAACCAAAGCCGACAACTTCTCTTCCAGGATCATGGACCTGATGACACCCCTTGGAAGAGGCCAGAGAGGGCTTATTGTGGCGCCGCCCAGGACCGGGAAGACCATGCTCCTGCAGAATATTGCCAACAGCGTTTCGGCCAACCATAAGGAGATTCACAAAATCGTCCTTCTTATCGACGAGAGACCCGAGGAAGTGACGGACATGCAAAGGAACGTGGATGCCGAAGTGATCAGTTCGACCTTTGACGAGCCCCAGCAAAGGCATGTGCAGGTGGCCGAGATGGTTATCGAAAAGGCCAAGCGACTGGTGGAACACAAGAGGGATGTGCTCATTCTCCTGGACAGCATCACGCGCCTTGCAAGGGCCTACAATGCGACAGTGCCGCCGAGCGGCAAGATCCTTTCCGGAGGACTGGATTCCAATGCCCTTCACAAGCCGAAGCGTTTTTTCGGGGCGGCGAGGAACGTGGAAGAAGGCGGAAGCTTGACCATCATCGCCACGGCCCTGGTGGACACGGGAAGCCGTATGGATGAAGTGATCTTCGAGGAGTTCAAGGGGACCGGCAACATGGAGATCCACCTGGACAGGAAGCTGGTGGACCGAAGGGTGTTCCCGTCCATCGACATCAACCGCTCCGGCACCCGCAAGGAAGAGCTTCTCCTCGATCCGGCGGAGCTGAACCGCATCTGGATTTTGCGAAAACTGCTTGCCCCGCTGACGCCGGTGGACAGCATGGAATTTTTGCTGGACAAAATGAAAGGGACAAAGAATAATAAAGAATTTTTGGCCTCCATGAGCGAATAGAAATAAGGAGTGAAGAACGATGAAAAAAGGCATACATCCCGAATACCACAAAGCCGTTGTGCACTGTGCATGCGGGCACGAGTTTGAGACCGGTTCGACGGTCACGGATATCCGTGTTGAAATCTGTTCTAAGTGCCATCCCTTTTTCACGGGCAAACAAAAGCTCGTGGACACGACGGGGCGGGTGGAAAAATTCAGAACCAAATACGCCCAGTTTGAACAGGGGAAGGAGGCCGGGAATAGCAAGAAGTAGTGATTCACCCTTATCTTTGGGCTTATGTGAACGTGCCCTGCTGAACACCTGAACCTTGAACCCTGAAGCTTGAACGTTGAACCTTAGACGGGGAACCGTCCGTTTGGCTATGTTTGAAAAGATAAGAGAAATCGATGAACGCTATAACCGGCTGGAGAGCGAACTGACGCAGCCGGAGGTGCTTCAAGATCGAAAGCACTAC
>JAWOJI010000345.1:0-7169 GCA_046481735.1 Desulfatiglandales bacterium
TCAGAAGCAGGAGATCTACCTTCGATCACAGTTGGGCACAAAACCGGGCACAATCGTCGATTTTGGGACGAAAAAAGAGGTTAGCCAATGAGCTAACCCCTTGATATTCCTGGTGGGCCTGGAAGGATTCGAACCTTCGGCCAATTGATTAAGAGTCAACTGCTCTGCCAGCTGAGCTACAGGCCCCAAAAGAAAGGAAAAATGGAATTTTGGAATACTGGAATGATAGGAACCGCAGAACACTGTCCGGCCTTGCAATACTCCGGTACTCCAATTCCCCATCGCTCCATGGTTTATAAGCGCGCCCGGCAGGATTCGAACCTGCGGCCTACGGGTTCGAAGCCCGGCGCTCTATCCAGCTGAGCTACGGGCGCAAAACCAATTTTTTTTAACAGCCATTCCTGGGTTTGTCAACAACAAAGAACACAAATTTTGCTTGACAAAAGCTGGAGGACCGCCTAAATATTTAAATTTCTATTTTCCAGGACAAGGAAGCATGTCATGAAAACCTTTGTAGCAAAAGAGGTGGGGGTTGACAAAAAATGGTATCTTGTCGACGCCGAGAGTAAAGTCTTGGGCAGACTGGCCAGTCAAATCGCCATGCGCCTGAGGGGAAAGCACAAACCCATTTATACCCCTCACGCAGACACCGGAGACTTTATTGTCGTCATCAACGCCGAGAAAGTTTCTATGACAGGCGGCAAGCTTGATCAGAAGGTGTATTACCGACACAGTGGGTATATCGGAGGACTCAAGGAAGTCACTGCTGAAAAAATGCTGGCCAAGAAACCTGAAAGAGTCCTTCGTTCCGCCGTAAAAGGTATGCTGCCGAAAACCAGCCTTGGAAGGCGTCAACTCAAGAAGCTGAAAATCTATTCAGGATCCGAGCATCCCCACGAAGCTCAAAAACCGGAAAATTTGGAGATGTAAATGGCGCAAGAGCGATTCCATGCAACAGGCAAGAGAAAATCGGCGGTGGCCCGCCTCTGGCTGAAGCCCGGCAATGGTGCAATCACCGTAAACAAGAGACCCATCGATGTGTACATGAACCGTGAAGCGGATCGGATCCTGGTGAAACAGCCTCTCACACTCACCGACACGCTCGACAAATATGACATCGAGGTCAACGTGAGGGGCGGCGGGATATCCGGGCAGGCCGGGGCCATCCGGCATGCCATCAGTCGGGCGCTGACCCTTGTCAATCCAGACCTTCGCCCTCCTTTGAAAAAGGCGGCCATGCTCACCAGGGATTCCCGCGTTAGAGAGCGCAAGAAATACGGCCTGCGGGGCGCCAGAGCGAGATTTCAATATTCAAAACGCTAGACCTGGAGGTTGTGTAGGACGGATCTCCACGGTGCAAACAACAGGGGAAGCCTCCAAAGGCTTCCCCTGTTGTCTTTGCGAGGGCATCAGTGGTTGATAAGAATGTACGCTTGATCCTGGAGTATGACGGAACCCGCTATTTCGGTTGGCAACGCCAAAAGGAAGAGCCGACAGTTCAAGGCGTTCTGGAAGAAGCCGTCCACCGCGTGACCGGCGCGCTCAGCCCGCTGATTGCATCGGGGAGAACCGATGCCGGCGTACACGCTTTTCACCAAGTCTGCCACTTCAAAACGTCTTCTGAGGTTCCTCCCGCCGCCCTGAAGAAAGGATTGAACGCCCTCACTCCGAGCGACATTTATATTAAGCATGCCGATTACGTCCCACCGGATTTTCATGCCCGATACAGCAGCAGGAGCAAGGTCTATGAATACAGCGTGCTGAACCGTCCTGATCCCGATGTTTTCTTGAGAGCCTATTGCTGGCATGTTTCAAACGAGCTCGACATGGAAGCCATGAAAGCTTGCATGGCTCACCTCCTTGGAAAGCATGACTTCTCCTCTTTTCGTTCCTCGGGCAGCAGTACCGTAAATCCGGTGCGGAATATGATGAGCTCCGAGCTTTTTCGAGCCCATGCAGACCGTTTGCGATTCCTATTTGAGGCAAACGGTTTCCTGAGGCACATGGTTCGCAACATCGTGGGTACAGTGATCGAAGTGGGACGTGGAAAGCGCACTTACGGCGACTTCGTGGAGCTCTTTGAGGCCAGGGACAGGCGCCTGGCAGGCATCAAAGCGCCGGCTCACGGCCTGTGCCTTGTTATGGTGAAGTATGAATAAAGGGGCGCGGCACAAGGCGCACGGTGCACGGAGATTCAACACAGTGGAGAAGCACAGCTCGGCAAACCCGCAACCCTACTGCCACACGCCCGGGATGAGGGATTCGCACTTGGGGCAACGCCCGTCTGTGATTTCAATCGCCTGGACGGAGAATCCGTATCGATCAATCAGCTTTTCGCCACACTGGTGGCAGAAGGTTTTTTCGCCCGAATCGCCTGGAAGGTTTCCAGTGTAAACGTACTTCAAGCCCGCCTCATAACCGATGTCTCTTGCTCTGCGAATCGTTTCAGGCGGCGTAGCATGGATGTTTGTGAGCCTGTAGGTGGGATGAAATCGGCTGATATGCCAGGGGATTCCCGGGTCAAGGCGCGCAAGAAATCCTGCCAACTCCCGCAGCTCGGCTTCGGTGTCATTCTGCCCGGGAACGAGCAGGGTTGTGACCTCCAACCATATCCCCAGCTTCACCATGCTCTCCAGGGTTTCAAGAACAGGCGCCAGTTTGGCGCCGCAAAGTTCCTTGTAGTATCGATCGGTGAAAGCCTTTAGGTCCACGTTGGCGCCGTGAAGGTCGGGATGGATCTCCTGTAGACAGGCTTCCGTCATGTACCCGTTGGAGACGAAAACGTTTCTCAACCCTTTTTTCGCGGCAAGCCGCGCCGTATCCAGAGCAAACTCGAAGAAGATGGTGGGCTCTGTATAGGTGTATGCAATGGTCGCTGATCGGGACCTCAGTGCATCCTGGACAATGGCTTCGGGAACCGCGTTTTCTCCCCCCACCTGCTTCTGATCCGCCGGCATCTGAGAGATGTCGGCATTCTGACAGAAAACACAGTGGAAATTGCACCCTGCCGTGGCAATGGAATAGGAGAGCGAGCCGGGCAGAAAATGGAAAAGCGGCTTTTTTTCAATGGGATCCACATGACGAGCGATCACTTTTCCGTAGTTGAGGCTGAAGAGAGTTCCCCCTCGGTTTTCTCGGACATGGCAAATACCCCTGGCGCCGTCCTTGATGATGCACCGATGATTGCAAAGAAAACAGCGAACCCTCAGGTTCTCCTGCTTCTCATAAAGATGCGCCTCTTTCATTTCTCGCTTCCTCCCATTGTGGCGCCCCCGACAACGACCCCACCGGCTTTCCTCAGGTGAACTTTCAAAGGATTCTGGATCGTTCTCACCGTATATTGAATGGTTGCGGACATCCCGAGGAAGGAGCCGAAGGGGCAATTCTCAAGGTACCACCGTTCGGAAAGGAGCCCGCCGATTCTTTCCAGAACAGGCGCCCTCACCTGGGCGCTGCGCCACTTGATCGGCGCGTCCCCAAGCGCGGAATGCACAAGTGACTTGAGCTCCCACAAATTGTACGATTTGGCGTACGAAAAAATGGATCTTTTAAAAAAGCTCCTCAACTTCATGCTCAGGCAATACCAGGAACAGCTGTTCGTAACAGCGACAAACACCCCCCGCCGGGCCACCCTCCCTGCCTCTCTCAAGGCCTCCATTGGATTTCCCAGAAACTCGAGCGTGTTGATGAAAAGCGCCAGGTCAAATTCGTTGTCCTCATAGGGCAGGTCCTCAGCTGCGCCCACCTCCACGGAGGCGCGAGAGCCAAGCCTCTCCCTCGCCCTTCGCGCCATGTAGGGGGAAGCATCCACGCCGGCCGCGCGTGCTCCCAACCCGCTCAAAAGCAGGAGATGGTTCCCTTCGCCGCACCCAATGTCGAGGATTCTTTCTCCCGGCTGAAGTTCGAGAAGAGAAGAGACGGAGTCCTTGACCAATTTCTCCATAACCCTGCCCTGAGGCGACTGATACCAGGCTTCATAAAGTCTTGCCGCTCCGGCGTCGAAAATCAAGCTCATGGTGCAGGGCTCCCTGGGGCGATCCGGTATAAAACAGCTATCCACGCACGGTTTTAAGAAATACAAGACCTTCAGCTCCGTGTCAACCGGGAGCAACACCCCCTGATTCACCATGAAGACATCATCTCAATGAAAGTGAATTAGAAGGTGGATTGAGGGATCAGGATTCCATTGAATTGAGGCGATCGATCTGGTACCTTTGTCCGTGTTGCAATCAGGCCTCTTCTGCCTGGGAAGACACGTCAAAAAGGATTTGCCCATGAAATGCCTCTATCACCCTGACCGGGTGGCTGCCGTGACGTGCGACAAAATGTCCGTCGGCTATTGCAGGGAATGTCTCGATCAATGCGAAGCCTGCACCGACCCTTGCGGCTACTGCAAATTTCGGAATCAGTGCATCATATGGGAGCTCTGCAAGAAAAGCGCAAAAAGAGATCGCCTGGAAAGCCAGGCAAAGGGCAAAGGGATGCCATGAGCGAGGCAAGGAGAGAGAAACTCCCCAGGATCAAGGGGATTCTCTTCGACTTTGACGGCACCCTCACAATCCCCGGCGCTCTGGACTTTCCGGCCATCAAGAAAGCATTGGGTTGTCCCCCTGATCTGCCCATCCTCGAGTATCTCGAAACCCTGCCTCCTCCGCGCAAAGGGCCTCTCCTGGAAATTCTCGAAAGGAGTGAGGAGCAGGCGGCCCAGCACTCCCTCCCCAACAAGGGCGCCGAAGACTGCCTCGATGTTTTGATGCGAAAGGGACTCATGTTCGGCATCCTCACCAGGAACAGCCTGAAATCTTTGCAGAAGGCATTCGAGAAGTTCATGAGATTGAATCTGCGCTCTTTCGCCGCGATTATCACCAGGGACGACTGTCTTCCCAAGCCTCACCCTGACGGTGTCCGTCGCGCCGCTCGAGACATGGGAGTGTTTCCTCATGAACTTCTGGTGGTGGGTGATTTCAGGTTTGATATCATTGCCGGATATGAAGCGGGAGCCCGGACGGTCTTACTAACCAATGGCAGGGCGCCGGTCCTCTTTCCCGAGGACCCGGCGCCCGATTACACCGTGGACTGCCTGGAGGAACTGCCGGTCATTGTAGATCGGATTAATCTCCTCTGACCGCGAGATTTTGACCGGGAAAGATTGTGCATTCCGTGGTGAGATTGTTCAGTTCCAAGAAATCCGAGAGTTCCATTTCGTGCTTCTTGGCAATCAGATAGGGATTGTCCCCCCCTTGCACCGTATAGGTGGTTTTCTTCGGCCCTGCCCCGACGCCTTGTGAGCCTGGAGGGATCATGAGTACCTGGCCTGTGTAAAGCTGCGTGCTTTTCAAGCCGTTAAAAGCCTGGATCTCTTTCGCCGTGCTGTTGAAGCGGCTTGCAATCTGCCATAGAGAATCCCCTCTCTTGACAACATAGGAAGCCGGCTTGACATTGGAAGCGGGTTTGGCGGCGGAAGCCTGGACAACCTTTGCGGAAGAACCCGCCCCTTTTGTGGGAACCCGCAATTTCGATCCCACTCTCAGAACATGGTTCTTCTTGATCCCATTTTCACGCAGGATCGAATTCACAGGAATACGGTACCTTCTGCTGATGCCCGAGAGGGTGTCTCCCGACCTGACCGTGTGAATCACGACAGCGGAACCTGCGTGGGCGTACTTGGGGGGCACGTGGGTTGGGATTTCATCGATCATGGCGAGAAGACTTTCCCCCATTCCTGTCGGCGCCTTGAAGGTGTATGGCCCGTCAGGCGTTATGTCCTGGCGCAATTCGGCATTCATCTCCTGCAAGGTGAACGGATCCACTCCCAGACGCACCGCCACCTCCTTGACAAGAACCTGCCGGTGAATGGTAATCTCTTCGGTTTCCAGTTCATCCTCCAGAGGGGGAAGCTCCATGCCATGGGCAGCGGGGTCTTTGACGATGTGGAGAACCGCCAGCAGCCTAGGCACATACCGCGCTGTCTCATTGGGAAGCTTCTCGTAGAGGTCCCAGAAATTATCGAGATAGTTGATTCTCTGGGTCCGGATTCGATTCATCACCCCGGTTTCACCACAGTTGTACGCCGCCAGGGCGGTGGTCCAGTCCCCAAACATCTGGTGGAGTTCCTGAAGATAAGCAATGGCGGCCACCGTCGATTTCCTCGGATCCATCCTCTCGTCAACCCAGTCATCTCTCTTCAGGCCATAGCGGTACCCTGTGGAGGCAATGAACTGCCACATCCCAAGAGCTCGCGCCCTGGAAAGGGCCCTCACCTTGTAGCCGCTTTCGATAAGGGGAAGCCATGAAAGCTCTTCCGGCATTCCCGCCTCCTTAAGCGCTCTGACAATGGCGGGCCTGTACCGCCCTGAGCGGCTGTACGCCGTCATGAAAAAATCTCTTTCCCGGCCTTTGAAGGATTCCAATTCTCTGCGCACATGATCGTTCATAACCAGAGGGATGGCATTGTGATCTCCGCCGGCCACAGTGAATCGAGACGCATAGACCTCCACGATTCTCTTCGAGATGGTAAAGCGCAGGTCTTCCTTTTGCTGCAGCAGATCTGCATCGCCATCCACTCTCACTTGCAGGATGAGCGAATAGGCTTCATCCAGAGCGGCTACTGCATTGTCCAGGTCGCCACGCTCCCAGTATTCTGTAGACGCCTGACAGAACTCCAAAGCAGAATCGATGAGTTCCTGGTTCGTAAGGCCTTCCCCATCCTGAGAAGGCGCCTCTCCCTCACTGTCTCCTTTCGCCGTCACTGAGGCAGGAGCAGAGAGTTCGTCGGCGCCCATCCTTTCCAGAGAACGATCGGCCGAAGCGGTATCCCTCATCGACTCAGAAGGCGCTCTTCTCGTTTCATCTGAAGGGAGGTTGTGGGGGGACAAGGTTGCACAGCTTGAAAAAAGCACTGCACTCAACAAGAAAAAAAACACCCAGCAGCCACGCCATCTCGCCATAGGAGTTTCACCCTCGCCGGTTCTTTTGAGTTTGCGACCTGTCCGTAATGAAGTGCGCGAGACGGGTCTATCATGATGTTTTGTTGCATTATAATAGTACAAATCACAGCGGATGGTCAACAGAATTTATAGGCCTTGATTCCTGGTTGGTTTGTCAGTATAGTGAGAGCAAGGTTTTCGCACTCCAGGGAAGCGGGATCCGCCCATCTATGAAGGTAACTT
>JAWOJI010000387.1:0-3125 GCA_046481735.1 Desulfatiglandales bacterium
GCCATCTGAAAAGACAATCGTCGGAATAATTCTCTTACCTTTATTCTTTTCTAGAACAAACCTTTCGGCTTCCGGGTTCTGTTCGATGTCGATCCAGTTGTAGGGAATCTGATGCTCGCCTAAGAACTGTTTGCTGCGCCGGCAATCCGGACACCAATGCGCGCCAAAAAGACTTATGTCCTTTCCCCCCATGGGGAAACTCTCCGATTCCATTCAGTGGTCTCCTTTCATTATTACACCGGCTACTGTTTCCCTCCAACTGAAACAGGAGTTCCTAAAAAAAGCGCAACCTCGAAAATCTTCCGAGAAGAACCCCGTGCTCCCGAATGGGGTTTCTTTTAGTTGATAAACCGTACCTGGAAACTCTCTCGTCACAGCCTATGTTCTCTACCTAGCAGGTATTACTAGAACCGGCGCCAGAGAGTGCCTTACGATCTTTACAGCCACGCTTCCGAAATCAAAGCGGCTCTTCCGGCCGCGGCTGGCAATCACCACCAAATCCGCTCTTTCCTTCTCAACGAGCTTAAGGATTTCGTTGGCAGGGTCCCCCACTGCCGTGTGCCGGATGTAGAGTGGGCAATGGTCCAGATGAAGCGTGCAGATTTCGTCTAGCTTCTCCTCGGCCCTTTTTCCTCTCCAGTTCCTGCATCTTTTCGATCTCAGTTCGATCGAATTCGCCGTACCAGGCGCCGAAATGCCTCACTTCCTCCAAGACATATACCACGTGGACTTCCGTCTGGTATCTCTCGGAAAGGGACGTGACCAGAGGTAGCGCCTTGCCGGCATTCTCTGAGAGGTCTGTTGCCCAGAGTATCTTTTTAATTTCCATGATCACCCTCCATCAAATGAATTTCGGGTTCCGAGACATTCAGCGTTTCCCGTTGTTTCATACCCTTTTCATTGGCAGATCCCCTCATCGCTCGAGTCTGGACAAACGACCAGGCGTGTCAATGCGGTCCGTGACTCGGCCCTATCCTCCTCTTCGCGATGAGTGCGGCGGTCGCCAACGCTACCAATCTTTTTGAAGGCCGGCGGTGAGTCGCTTCAGGTGGTGTCTCTCTTGGTTGGACAGGGCCTGAAAAACCTCCTTCGCTTCTCCACCCTCCACTTTGCGCTCCATCTTGATGTAGAGATCTATGGCGTTTACCTCCAGAGAAACTGAAAAGTCCAGGATGTCTCTCAGCTCTTGACCCTGAGCCCACTCCAGGGCCTTGTTCAAGGCCACCCCGCCCTCAAGATAATCAACTCCTGATTCCAGAGAGAGGAGTGAGTGCGGAAATCCGGGGTCCGCATCCTTGCCGGCCCGTCTCTGGTAGATATTGAAAAGGTAGGATTTGTGTTTCTCTTCGTCATCCGACAGCTCTTGGAAAAGCGCGGCCTCATCCGGACCCTTCTGCCTTTTCCCCATTTCCATGTAGAACTTGGAGGCCCCTTCCTCCAGAATCCATGCTAGGGCGATCATCTCCTCCGGCTTTTGGGCCGGTTCGAAATAGGCCATCCCCGCATCCGGAGGACCGGCTGCCCGAATACCGTTCCAGGCACGGATCCCTCCCTCCATGCTGTAAGCCTCTTTGAAACCTTCCCGCGAAAGGACTGCAGCAGCGGCACGGCTGCGCACGCCGGCCGCTCAGTAAGTGATGGTGGGCTTGGTCTTGTCCAGCTCCTTCAACCGGGTTTCCAGTTCTGCCAGGGGAATCAACTGGGCGCCGGGCAGGTGTCCCTGTTCGTATTCTTTAAGGGTCCTCACATCCACCAGGTTGTAATCCTGGGGGCTCACTTCATTCAAGAACTGCCGGACCTTGTCCGTGGACCAGGTATCGACCGGTTTGAAATAATCCATAATCCCCATGTCTCCCCCTCCTCCACAACAAACCCAAAAAAATGTTTTTATCGCGGTTCTTTGCTTCCCCTGCCCAGCGAAACGGAATATGATTTGTATCATATCACAGATCGAAGTCCTGGGGCCCCGCAATGGTTCTTTTTGTGACGGTTTTTATGCCCATCCCGCGCCTTTTCTTTGGTTTCGCACGATTCGGTACTGCCATGAATGGATAAACGTCAAGGATCTTCTCCCTATGACCATGCTCGCACGCGCCACCCTTGTCTTGTCTGAACACCGGCCGGAAACGGTTTCTCATGCAGCGGCCTTGATGCGAGACCACGAAGCCGTTTTCCTGGAGGAGCCTCCTGACGCCTCTTTTCAACAAATGCTCAGAGGCGATCTTCCCGTCGAGGACTATGTCCTGACACTGGACGCCGAATATCCGGCCTTCATTCAATCCATGTGCCTCGCGCTCCGTGAACTGAGCGGCATGGGCATTTCCATTTGCCAGGTGGAGCCTTACCTGGAGCATCTTGTAGCCATTCATGAGTTCTTCTCTTCAGGCGGCTCTCCGGAAAAGCTTGATCCTCATCACGTCCAGTACGAAGTTTACCTTGCAGAAAAACAGGCAACCGCCGCACTTCTGGATTTTTACAAAACCGCGACCGCCGGTTCATTCGAAGAAACCCTGGAGAGCGTCAAACGTTTTGCCCGGGTCGACAGCCGGAGATTTCTGGTTCGGGATCGCATGCGCGCCAAAGCCCTGGCGCCCATGATACGACGCTTCAATAAATCCTACATCGAGGCAGGGCAGATGCATTACCTCCTATGGCGCATGATCCGTCAAGATTTAGGAGGCTCGGTTACGGTAAGGCCCCATTTTCTCATGGGCGGCGTGCTCAAGTCCCTGGGAATCTCCCGTCACCTTTACGGGCCGGGAGATATTCTGACCCTGCGCTACATTCTCCGCCCCGACCTCCCTGACCCAATGGAAGATTTGCTTGCCGGCCGCGCCCTGATTTACAATAAGCTGATTCGCAAAGACGAAATGGCTGACGGGAATGAGCCTTATCCTCATATCAGGGACGAACTCCAAGTCATCGAAGTCGTGAAACAGCTTACGCTCAAGAACTGTGCAGACCTTTTTCCCTTGGTAAGGAAATTGACGACCGAGGAGGCTCGGGCCGTGGTCGCCCGATACATGGGCTTATCCCTGTCCAAAATAGGAAAACCTTTTGTGCTGCAGTGATCATGTCAAACAGCTATGGATCCTATGAGAGGAGTGAAATGAAGGCGCTGAAAC